>NZ_JAYGHM010000022.1:48168-84909 GCF_034931125.1 Rivularia sp. UHCC 0363
TCATATCCCAGTCCATTTTAATGGACTTCCGCTATTAGCCCGGAAATTGATTTCCGGGCGGTTATGAGCTTCTACTATTAGCTCCGAACAATTATTTTGTATTTACGCATAAGTTAAAATTTCACTCTAAATTCGGCTTCCCTCTCCTTACTAAGGAGAGGGATTGAGGGTGAGGTTTTATATTTAATTTGATCCACTTACTTACAACAATGCAACCCGCATAATGGTGCGTTAAGATCTCGGCTAACACACCCTACAAATCTAATCAATCTTCCTACAAACTCGCGATCACTTTAACCCCAAATACTTCCTCAAATATTAATTTGCTATAACTCAAACTCCAAAGCTCGATCGCACAATCATCATCTTGACGATGTGGAATAGCTTTTAAATATAATACTTTATCATCCTTACGATAATCGCATTCAATTCTCGATATTGCCCCAATCTGTCTTCTATCGAGAGATGTTGCTAATCTCAATAACGGACTTAACTGTTCTACTACCAATTTATGCTCTTTTGTAGCTAAGTTTTGGAAGTTCTCGTGCTTTTTCTTGGGCTGAGATTTACGATGATAACGCGCTAAATTAGCAATAATTTCGATTTCTGTTTCGTTATAACCGAGCAATCCGCTGTTACGAATTAAATAATATGAGTGTTTGTGATGGGAAGAATGATTTATATAATGTCCGCAGTTGTGTAATATTGCCGCAGCCCATAATAAAAATCTCTCTTGATTCCCCCATTCGTGTAGATGACCTTTGGTTTGGTCAAATAATGATAAAGCGAGTGCAGCTATTCGTTCGCTATATTCCAGATTAACATTATATTTATTGGCAACTCTTAATACGCTTCGCTGTCTGATCGTACTTTGAAAGCGCAGACGATTATCGATTAAATCATGCGCTAACATCCAATCTACTATTACTCCTTCTCGTAACGCCCGTCCACAGGTGGTTAGGGATTCTACACCTAAAAGTGTCATTGCTTCTTGTAATATTACTGCTCCTGCTAGTATAACTTCTGACCTTTTCTCTGGCATACCAGGTATATTCGCTCTCTCCTCGTTAGTCATTTTCCGCAAGCGCGATACCCATTCCCGCAAGTCTTTTAAAGTAAAGCCATAACCGTTCAATGTTGAAAAGGTAGAATCTGACGTTTCTCTAGCATGAATGCTAGCTAAGGTTTCAATTGTGCCGGAAGTCCCTACTAAACGAGCTTGTTCGCCAAAATTAATGTTTGACAAGACTTCTTCTGCTGCACGTTCGAGCATTCCTCTTGCATAGGCTCCCAGGTAGTTAAATTCATGGTCGCTGATGGGGTCGGTGGTGATTAATTCGCTGGTTAATCTGACGGCTCCAACTTTGCTGCTAGTAAGACAGCGCTCCTCGTGGGAATCACCTAAAATTAACTCTGTGGAACCACCACCAATATCAATGATAATATGTGGCTCGTTGTTAAATTCCATCCCCGAAAGCACACCCAAATAAATTCGTCGCGCTTCTTCTTGTCCGGAAATTAAATCAACATCTAAATTCAACTCTTGTTTGATGCGGTACAAAAATTCTCTACCGTTGGGTGCTTCTCTTACCGCGCTAGTTGCTACCGCAATTATTGTTTCAGCATTTAGGGTTTTGGCAATCTGTTGAAAGCGACTTAAAGCCGCGATCGTTCTGGACATTGTTTCAAGTTTGAGGTTTCCCGTCTCAATATCGCGATCGCCAAGTCTAACGGTGTCTTTCTCTTTGCCGATAATGCTAAAAGATGGTAAATGCGGTTCAATTCTGACAATTACCATGTGTACCGAGTTGGTACCTAAATCAATAGCTGCAATTATGCGGTTATTATCAACTTTATCAACGAAAATATTCTCTATTGCTTTGATCACGGAATTAACCATTTGTTTTGCGATAAAACTTAGTAATAATTAGTTCTTAGGAATCTTATCAATGCAGTCATTGGATTTAGGCACTCGATACAAATTAATTTTAATAAATTTCAAGATTTTCTACCTTAGCCTGCATTCAAAAGTTAGCTGATGCTGTTTTTCTACAGCTTCACTTTAAACTATCCAGAATTAGTTTAGTTTTTATTTGGTTTTTATTGTGTTTTATAAACATCAAATCAAGCTATTCTATAGTTGTTAATAAACGTAAAGCAAACCGTATTGATAATTTCTTCATTGCTATGGTTACTCAACCAGAACAAAAAATTGAATCTACATTTAGCAAAATCATCCGACTTCTACGGTGGAACAAGCCAGAAGGAAGATTAATCTTGATGATTCCCGGTTTGTGGGCGGTATTTTTAGCAGCACAAGGAAAACCCCCTTTACCATTAGTAGGAGTGATTATTTTAGGTACTCTCGCGACAAGTGCTGTTGGCTGTGTCGTCAACGATTTATGGGATAAAGATATAGATCCAGAAGTAGAAAGAACGAAAAACCGTCCCCTTGCTTCTCGGACGCTATCGATCAAAATAGGCGTAGTCGTAGCGATTGTAGGAATGGCTTGTGCTGCTATTCTCGCTTTCTATCTTAACCCGCTCTCGTTCTGGTTGTGCGTCGCAGCAGTTCCGGTAATTTTGCTTTATCCAGGTGCAAAGCGGGTATTTCCCGTACCTCAATTGGTGCTTTCTATTGCTTGGGGTTTCGCCGTACTGATTAGCTGGAGCGCGGTTACACAAAACCTTTCACAACCAACCTGGCTGCTTTGGGGTGCTACTGTATTGTGGACATTAGGATTTGATACAGTTTATGCCATGAGCGATCGCGAAGATGACAAACGCATCGGTGTCAATTCCAGCGCGTTGTTTTTTGGTGACTATGTGGAAATGGCGATCGCTGTCTTTTTTATTGGAACTGTTGGTTTACTAATTTGGTTGGGAATCGTTACACATCTTCATATTGCATTTTGGATAAGTCTTGTAATTGCATCTGCTGGTTGGGTATGGCAATATCTACGTTTGATAAAAGCAGACTTACCCGCAGCAGCTTACAGTGAAATGTTTCGACAAAACGTTTGGATTGGTTTTATTTTATTAGCGGGAATGATCGTTGGGAGTTTTTGAAGCCTGATAATTATGATTTGATGTTTTATCCGGCGCTTTGTTACCGCATCTACACAGGCAAAACCCCTCCGGGTTCACTAGTTTGGCGGGACGGAAACCGACACCGCCAACTAGATTCACCGCCTGCGCGGGTTTAAAAATCAATTAGTCCACGTAGGTGGACAATGAGCGGTGTAGCCGCGTTCACCGAAGGTGTGCCGCAGGCATATTAAATCGCCAGGTTTTTGAACGACAAGCGAAATTTTACGGATTTTATATAAAAATTGAGTAAATATATCCAAGGCTAGATGTGTAAATATACGATATTCATTACTAGTTGAATATATATCTATTTAATTTAAGTCTTTGATTCGATGAAGCAAGCATATTTATTGAAACTTACCACGATAGCTTTACTATCCTTGGGAAGTGTGGGAGTTATTGGGGGAGGATTCTTTTTTACACAGGCTTTTAATAACAAAAAATCAACTGAGATAGTAATAAATAACTCAAATTATCAAGATATTCGTCATCATACCTGGTCTAATCAAACACAAATAAAGCACTTTCCCGCTGTCGTTCCGAGCATTGCTAAAGAGGTGCGGGTTATTTATTATCCGGGTTCTCCAGAATACGGCAGAATTTTTCAACTCAGGATGAAGTTACCAGAAACGCAGATCGAAAAAGCACTTTTAGAATATAAAGATATAGCTAAATATAAATATCAAGGTGGTGATACAAACGACCATGCTAATCAGGAAAATGGCGTACCAACCACTTTTTTGTATACCAGCGACTTGCAACCAGGAACTTTTCCATCAACCTATGAAATATTAGTATTAAATGCGAACAATCGGGGGACTTCCGACTTTCCTTGGAATCATGGAGATAGCTATGGAGTAGCAATTGATAAAATGGCTTCAGAAATTGTTTATTGGGCTGAAGAATGGTGAAACGATTTTGGATTTTATATTTTATATTTTATATTTGTCCTACGGACACGCAATACCTACGGTACGCTCATGAGACGCGAATGGATTTTGGATTATTAATTAAATGTTTGTAATTTATTGTTAGATTCACATCATTTACTTGACGAATATAGGCTTATTTAAATAATTGAATTTGCGGTAATCCCAAATCTTCCCTAACTTTAGTCAAAGCTTTATCCCAATGTTCTTCAAAGCGATATCCCAACAAAAACTTTGCTTTTTTAGCTAATTCTTGCCCTTTTCGTTGATTCTCAACAATCGCTTTAACTTGTCGGGGTGCAATGATTGGATAAAGCAATTTAGCAAACCAAAAGCTAATTTTTAACGATGTACTATAATTTTGTGCAGCAGCAAATGCTAAAACTCCTATTTCTCCTGCATAACTGGTATCAAAGCCAAGTAAAACATGAAAAATATCGTGAGTAACAACATATCGTAAAGCGAAGACATTTCGTCGAGCAACTTCTTCTAATTCGGGACTAATATTAAGTGGTTGAAGGTTGTTTCTCTTCATATGTTCGGCATATTCCCGTCCAAATGTAGCTTCTGGATATGTAATTAATTTATCTAAATCAATTTTCGGGTGATACCCTACTACATCTTGTAATTTATCCGCAACTTGTGGAGAAACTTTCGCACCTAAAATATCAGACTTAAGAATAGCAAAATCACCAAAATTGCCAGAATTTTTGTAATCTAAAGCTGTTTGAATTTGTTTTAATTTATTCAGCATACGATCCAACTGAAAAATTATGGGTAAGATAACTTTTTACATTATATACTGATTAAAATCTATTTCCATTCACCGATCGCATTATCAGAAGCTATATGACAAATCTCATCTAACAATGCTTCGTATTCAATAGGTTCCTCTGGAATAAACCCCAAATAAATTTGATTTTCATAGTTATTTCCAGGAAATACCCGTATTTCTATTTTTAACTTGCCATTCTCCCAACCTTGACCGCTACTTCTTAAAACTTGACAGTCTGTAATATATTGTTGCTTAATTTCGGTTAAACGAATCTTTGTTTTACCAATAGGTATATTACCGAAAAACTCCAACATTGAAGCACCAGGATGAAAGCTATTGTATTCGTAAATATGTCTTTGTAATTTCTCTTGAATATTCTCTTCAACTAATTGTTGAATTCTGCTAGCTTTCAAAGTATCTTCTCCTAAAAGTACAACATCATCGCATTCTAAAAGTATAAAATTATTATTCATATTCATACAATTTAAACTAAACCAAATATAAACACCATTATCCTGATAATTTAAACTGAATTATCAACATAATCTGCCAATTTGCTGACAAATAATAACTAACTTAACGCTCTAAAATTACCTATCTCTCCTTATCTCTTTTCTCTGCGTTCTCCGCGTCTAGTAAGGTTTTTTTTAAATCCGTAAATTTCCTATAAAAAACAAATAGTTAGGATAAAGTTACTCACTTTTAAAAATATTGATAATGGTGCGTTACTCTACCGCGAACGCACCCTACTAATTAACAATACAAAAATCTGGCGCACATAAACCAGAAAACTCCATAGTTCCCACTTTTAAAGTATCCAAATTGACCTTCCGAATTACATGATTATTCGTATCCGCTACATATAAATAACCATCAAGAATACTAACTCCCGAAGGTTCTGAAAAACAGCTATCTAAAAAACTTTTACAATCACCCGTAACCGGATTTACTAACTTAATTTTGTGGTTATATGTATCGGCTATCCACAAATTACCATCAGCATATTGTATTCCCAAACAATGCTGTAACCTGACATCAAAACCAACTCCATCAACATCACCAAAAGCATTTAAATCTCCACTACCGCAGATTGTTCTTACCTGCTGCGTCTCTAAATTAATACCGCGAATCGAACTAACTTCACTATCGGCAATATATAATTCACTGCCATTAGTTGTAATACCGCTAGGTTGAGCAAAAGCAGATTCCAAAAGCGAACCATCAAAGCAAGATTCTGCACCTCTACCAGCGTAAACTCTAATAATATTGCTGACTAAATCTAATTCCCAAATTTGATGACAACCAGCCATTGCAATAAATAGCTTATTTCCCAAAACTAAATCCCAAGGAGAATTAAGGTTTTGTTCTCCGGTACCTGCAATAGTTTCTACTTTTTGATGATTGAAATCAACTTTTCGTATTGCATGGTTTTCTGTATCAGCTACATACAATATATTATTTACTCGATCAAAAGCCATTCCTTGAGGTGCGAAAAATTTTGCATCCTCGAAATTACCATCTTTTAAACCAGTACCGCTACCAATTAAATGTAAAACTTCCCCATCTAAATTACTAACAACAATACGATGATGTCCGGAATCAGCTACAAATAATTTTGAATCAGCAGCTAATACTTTACCGGGGAATGCTAAAGGTGTAATTAAAGGTGTTTTCTGTTTTTCTAAAATTAAATCAAATTCTTGAAAATCAATCGTACCCTTTTCTTGATGCAGTTGAATTAACTTGGCGATCGCTTCATCTAAAATCTCACGCTTCCCTTCACCTGTTAAGGTTGCTAGCACATAACCTTGCGGATCGATTATCGCAAAAGTCGGATAAGCCTTTACAGCATATTCTTGCCAAACTCGAAAATTCCTGTCAACTAAAACCGGGTGTTCGATATCGTAACGTAAAATAGCTTGACGAATATTTTCGGTTTCTTTCTCATTATCGAATTTAGCCGAATGTACCCCAATTATCGTTATGCTATCCTTGTATTTTTGTTCGAGATATTTTAAATCCGGTAAAACGTGCAGACAGTTAATACAGCAATAAGTCCAAAAATCAAGAATTACTATTCTTCCCCTAAGTTGTTTTAACGAAAAGGGTTTTTCAGTGTTTAACCAAGGGTAATCTTGCGGTAATTCCGGAGCGCGAATACGAGACATTTATTAATTGGTAATTGGTAATTGGTAATTAGAAGATTTTTAACCCGCGCAGGCGGTGAATCCACCCCTGTGCGCGGGTTCCCCGCGTTGAAGGGAGTGGTGAACCCGGAGGGGTTTTGCTTGTGTAGCAGCGGTAACAAAGCGCCGGGTGAAATATGAAAAAACAATTTCTCTACTTACTTGGCTGTTCAATTACAGGTACTTGAGGTACTTCAAGATCGGGAGTTGGTACGGGGGTTACAGGTTGAGGAAGATTGAAATATTCCCCTAATTTCTTAGTTGTAGATTTCGCTTCTGGAGTTATTTCAATTCGAGTTTCTGGTATTCCCGGTTGTTTTACTGGAGGTTGAGTTTCTAAAGGTTCAACAATTTCGGGTAATGTAGGTGGTAAATCCGGAGTTGGTTCTATTTTTGGTTCCACATCGCGATTCAAATATTTATCGAATCTTGTTTTTGCTGGGATTTCTTTTGTTTCTACTTCAGGTGTTATCTCTGGTGTCGGAGTTTCAATTACTTCTGGAATTGTCTCTTCTAATGTAGTTTCCGGTGTAGGAGCTTTAATTACTTCCGGAATTGCTTCCACTTTTGGTTGTGGAATTGTTGTTTTATCTTGCTTACCACGTTTGAATCGATTAAAAAATCTTTCCGGTTTCGATTCTGGTATTGTTTGTGGTATCGGTTCTTTATTCGTTTCTAATTCTGGAGTTTCGATTACTTCGGGAATTGTTTCTTCTAAACTAGTTTCTGGTTGCGGTGTTTCAATTATTTCTGGAATTGTTGTTTTATCTTGCTTACCACGTTTGAATCGATTAAAAAATCTTTCCGGTTTCGATTCTGGTATTGTTTGTGGTATCGGTTCTTTATTCGTTTCTAATTCTGGAGTTTCGATTACTTCGGGAATTGTTTCTTCTAAACTAGTTTCTGATTGCGGTGTTTCAATTATTTCTGGAATCGGTTCCGCATTTTCGGGTGTCGGTGTTTTAATTACTTCTGGAATTGGTTTTAAAGTACTTTCGGGTTGTGGAGTTGGTGTTTTATCTTCACCACGTTTGAATCTATCAAAAAATCCACCTTCTGATTTTTCTGGTTTTTCTTCTACTTGATTTTCTGTTGGGATTTCAACTGCATAATTTGAGTCTACAATTCCGCGTAAATCTTCCGCTGAAAGTTCTCCTCGAACAATTTTCGCAAGGGTGTCTTTACCTTTAGGTTCGTAATTAATAACTTTGACGATACTATTAAAAACGTTTTTTACTGGATTACCTTCATTATCAAGAAATTCTAGTTTCACCCAGTTTTGACCTTGGTTAAATCCTTTAAGATATAGTGATTGCCAACGGTCAATAATAAAACTTTCATTATTTATTGTGCAGCGAATTCGCCAGTCTGCGATCGCGCTATCGGGATTATCTTTAGCTAGAATATGTAAGGGAGCGTTGGTTAGATAAAAATCAAGTAAAATCGGCTCTGCACCATAGCTACCTTCGGGATGATTGTAAGTTAATATTGGCAGGCTCGGATCTGGATTGTTATCATCGCTCTTGGTAAATACGTGAAATTTAGTTTGAGCGTAAGCACCTTCATTTTTAAAGCTTTCGTGCCAAGGACGAGATGCAAAGACACGCAAAGTATGAGTACCCGCAGATAAATTGGATAACTCTAACGGTTGGTTTAAGTCGTAAATTTCTAATCCTGGTTGATTATCTAAAATTACCTTTAAATGAGACCCTAATTTGTACTGTGCGTTTTTAAATATTGGTAAATCCTTAACTTGTAAGCTAACTTTCAATTTATCTTCTTGTAATACTTGCTCTGGCTGAGGATTAAGTATTTTTACCTGCGGTTGATAAACTTCTAATGCTTCACGTAATTCTTGAATAACTTCGGGAGGAGCAACTTCAGAAATTTTTTGAGAAAGTTGTGCATTCTTTTGCTGTATTGGTTCAGATAAATTAATCGATACATCTTGACTGACCGCTTTATCTCCGCAAGCGGTTAAAGTCAATATTAGAAGTCCTATTGTCAAGGTCTTAACCAGCGCGTACCTTTTCCGAATCAACTTTGTTAAAGCCTTAGTAAGCAATTTCATATTTTCTACCTGGTAATTACCCAACAATTTATATCGCTTCTATACAAATACTTATAATACCTACGATATAAACGATCGGAATAAAACTATTACCGAGAAAGTGACGATCTATTTTCGTAGCTTCTCAGACAAGCCGATCGCCAAAAAATTTGTTTCTTTTTAATCAATACAAACCATATATTTTGCATATAAAAATATATGTTTACAATATTTTACACATTTAGTTTGATTGATGTTTATTGATTTAGCAAAAGCATCAATTTTTACTTGTAGATTTTATTGATGCCGTGCTTCGACCTTCTTGAGGTAGGTTACTCCAGGTATCGTCACTATAAGATAAAACAATGAACTAGAGCGGCAAAATTAGATGATTGTATGATAAGCACCGGAAAAAATACATCAATTGTTGCGGTTTGTAAAAAAAATATACAAGCTATTGACATTTTAACCAAGCCCAAAGTCTAGAAGTGTGATCGCGCCAAAATTAGAGAAGTTTTAATTATTGTTAATCAGACGCTCACAATGTGGGTTATATGACTTTATAATTCAACGAGAAAGCAATATTCCGCATAGAGTCTTTGCTACTGAAAAAAAGCAATATAAGTGAAAATGCAAGAATGCGTAACATTTATTTATGAAGACAACTAGTGGAAAAAACCTCAGTCCTTTTTTTAGAGAGGAGGTCGAATGACAATAAGTCCTCCGGAGCGAGAGGAAAAGAAAGCAAGAGTCATCGTTGATAAAGATCCGGTCCCAACCTCGTTTGAACGATGGGGCAAACCCGGTCACTTTGACAGAACCCTTGCCAAAGGTCCAAAAACCACCACATGGATTTGGAACCTGCACGCACTCGCCCATGATTTCGATACACATACAAGTGACTTAGAAGATATATCCCGCAAGATATTCGCAGCCCACTTCGGACATCTAGCCGTAGTGTTTATCTGGCTGAGCGGGATGATATTTCACGGCGCTCGTTTTTCCAACTACGAAGCTTGGTTAATGGACCCGTTAAATATCAAGCCAAGCGCCCAAGTTGTTTGGCCTGTAGTTGGTCAACAAATTTTAAATGGTGATGTAGGTGGTGGATTCCACGGAATTCAAATCACCTCCGGTTTATTCCAGGTATGGCGCGGTTGGGGTATAACTAGCTCCACTCAGCTATATGCAACAGCCATAGGCGGCTTGGTAATGGCAGGTTTGATGCTATTTGCCGGTTGGTTCCACTATCACAAACGCGCTCCCAAATTGGAATGGTTCCAAAACGTGGAGTCGATGCTCAACCACCACTTATCAGTGTTGTTGGGTTGTGGTTCCTTGGGCTGGGCTGGGCATATAATCCATGTATCTGCACCAACTAACAAGTTGTTAGATGCGGGAGTTCCCCTCAAAGACGTGCCGTTGCCTCACGAGTTCATCTTGAATAAAGACCTGTTGACCGAGCTTTATCCTGGCTTTGCTAACGGATTAGCGCCTTTCTTCACCTTGAACTGGGGTCAATATGCAGATATTTTGACCTTCAAAGGCGGTTTAAACCCCGTAACTGGCGGTTTGTGGATGTCAGACATTGCCCATCACCACTTGGCGATCGCGGTAGTGTTCATCGTCGCAGGTCATATGTACCGTACCAACTGGGGTATCGGTCACAGTATTAAGACAATTTTGGAAAATCATAAAGGACCCTTTACTGGCGAAGGTCACACGGGAATTTATGAAAACTTGACCACATCATGGCACGCTCAACTAGCTGTAAACCTTGCAGCATTGGGTTCGTTGACCATCATCGTGGCGCACCATATGTACGCGATGCCTCCTTACCCATATTTGGCAACTGACTATGCAACTCAGTTGTGTATCTTCACTCACCATATGTGGATTGGGGCTTTCTGTATCGTCGGTGGTGCGGCTCACGCTGCTATTTTCATGGTGCGGGATTACGACCCAGTAGTAAACCGAGACAACATTGTAGATCGGGTACTTCGCCACAGAGATGCGATTATCTCCCACTTGAACTGGGTATGTATATTCTTAGGCTTCCACAGCTTTGGACTTTACATTCACAACGACACCATGCGTGCTTTGGGTCGTCCCCAAGATATGTTCTCGGATACGGCGATTCAATTGCAGCCAGTATTTGCTCAGTGGGTACAAAACCTACACACTTTGGCACCTGGTGGCACTGCACCTAATGCATTAGAACCCGTGAGCTACGCTTTCGGTGGCGGTATTCTAGCTGTAGGCGGAAAAATCGCGATGATGCCCATTGCTTTGGGTACCGCTGATTTTATGGTTCACCACATCCACGCCTTTACAATTCACGTTACCGTCTTGATTCTGTTAAAAGGCGTACTGTTTGCTCGCAGTTCTCGGTTAATTCCAGATAAAGCAAACTTAGGTTTCCGCTTCCCTTGCGACGGTCCCGGACGCGGTGGTACTTGTCAGGTATCCGGTTGGGATCACGTATTCCTCGGATTGTTCTGGATGTACAACTGTATATCGGTTGTAATTTTCCACTTCAGTTGGAAGATGCAGTCAGATGTATGGGGAACCGTAGATGCAGCAGGCAACGTATCGCACTTAACTGGCGGTAACTTTGCTCAAAGTGCAATTACCATCAACGGTTGGCTGCGTGACTTCTTGTGGGCGCAAGCTTCACAGGTAATCAACTCTTACGGAAGTGCGCTTTCCGCGTATGGTCTACTGTTCTTGGGCGCTCACTTTGTATGGGCATTCAGCTTAATGTTCCTGTTCAGCGGTCGCGGCTACTGGCAAGAATTAATTGAGTCAATTGTCTGGGCGCACAACAAATTGAAAGTAGCACCAGCAATCCAGCCTCGCGCTTTGAGCATCATTCAAGGTCGTGCTGTTGGAGTCGCTCACTATTTATTAGGCGGTATCGTTACCACCTGGGCATTCTTCCATGCCAGAATTATTTCGTTAGGCTAGCAAACTCAACTCAAGAGTTAGGAGTTAGGAGTTAGGAGTTAGGAGTTAAAAAATACTTCTTCAACTCATAACTCATAACTCTCAACTCATAACTCAAATTATTTAATGGCTCTCATGTCAGAGGATTTATAAAACCTATGGCAACAAAATTTCCAAAATTTAGCCAAGACCTCGCCCAAGATCCGACTACTCGTCGGATTTGGTACGCGATCGCGATGGGTAATGATTTTGAAAGCCACGATGGGATGACCGAAGAGAATCTTTACCAAAAGATTTTCGCTACTCATTTCGGACACTTGGCAATCATTTTCTTGTGGGCATCCAGCCTGAATTTCCATGTCGCTTGGCAAGGTAACTTTGAACAGTGGATTAAAGATCCTCTTCATATCAGCCCAATTGCTCATGCGATTTGGGACCCCCACTTTGGTAAACCAGCGATCGACGCATTTACTCAAGGTGGCGTAGATTATCCGGTTAACATTGCTTACTCTGGTGTTTACCATTGGTGGTACACCATTGGGATGCGGACAAACAACGACCTTTATTCTGGTGCGGTGTTTCTCCTGTTGTTAGCAGCGGTGTTCTTGTTTGCTGGTTGGTTGCATTTACAACCCAAGTTCCGCCCCAGTCTTTCTTGGTTCAAGAGCGCTGAACCTCGTTTAAATCACCACTTAGCTGGTTTATTCGGTGTTAGCTCCTTGGCTTGGACTGGTCACTTGGTACACGTAGCAATCCCCGAATCTCGCGGACAGCACGTAGGTTGGGATAACTTCCTTAGCACCCTTCCACACCCAGCAGGTTTACAGCCCTTCTTCACGGGAAATTGGGGAGCTTATGCAGCTAACCCCGATACCGCAAACCATCTATTTGGTACATCTACTGGTTCTGGTACGGCGATTCTCACATTTTTAGGTGGTTTCCATCCCCAAACAGAATCCTTGTGGTTGACCGATATGGCTCATCACCACTTGGCGATCGCGGTAATCTTTATTGTTGCCGGACATATGTACCGGACAAACTTCGGAATTGGTCACAGCATCAAAGAAATGCTCAACGCCAAAAACTTTTTTGGTACCAAAACTGAAGGACAATTCAACTTACCCCACCAAGGGTTGTACGACACCATCAACAACTCGCTACACTTCCAATTGTCATTGGCATTGGCAGCATTAGGAACAATTACTTCCTTGGTAGCGCAGCATATGTACGCCCTGCCCCCCTACGCTTTTATAGCTAGGGACTACACAACACAGGCAGCGCTGTACACTCACCACCAGTACATTGCGGTATTTTTAATGACTGGTGCGTTTGCTCACGCGGCTATTTTCTGGGTACGCGACTATGACCCAGAGCAGAACAAAGGCAACGTACTAGACCGCGTGTTGAAGCATAAAGAAGCGATTATTTCCCACTTAAGCTGGGTATCCCTTTTCTTAGGTTTCCATACCCTGAGCTTATACGTACATAACGACGTAGTTGTGGCTTTTGGTACGCCTGAAAAGCAGATTTTGATTGAGCCAGTATTTGCTCAATTCATTCAAGCTGCTCACGGTAAAGTCTTGTACGGTATGGACACATTGCTGTCCAACCCAGACAGTATTGCTTCCACAGCAGGTGCTGCTTGGTTGCCTGGATGGGTAGATGCTATTAACAACACTACCAACTCGTTATTCTTAACCATCGGTCCTGGCGACTTCTTGGTACACCACGCCTTCGCATTGGGAATTCACACCACCGTTTTAATCTTGGTTAAAGGTGCTTTGGATGCCCGTGGTTCCAAATTGATGCCCGACAAAAAAGACTTTGGTTATGCATTCCCTTGCGACGGTCCCGGACGTGGCGGTACTTGTGATATCTCCGGTTGGGACTCCTTCTACCTAGCATTATTCTGGTCGTTAAATACAGTAGGGTGGGTAACGTTCTACTGGCACTGGAAGCATCTGGGTATATGGCAAGGAAACGTAGCAGCGTTTAATGAGAACTCCACATATCTCATGGGTTGGCTGCGAGATTACTTGTGGAACTATTCAGCATCGTTGATTAACGGTTACAACCCCTACGGGATGAATAACCTGTCCGTCTGGGCTTGGATGTTCTTATTCGGACACCTGGTTTGGGCAACTGGATTCATGTTCTTGATCTCCTGGAGAGGTTACTGGCAAGAATTGATTGAAACTCTTGTTTGGGCGCACGAGCGGACACCTTTAGCGAACCTAGTTCGTTGGAAAGACAAGCCCGTTGCAATGTCCATCGTTCAAGGTCGTTTGATTGGTTTAGCTCACTTTACCGTGGGTTACATTCTGACGTATGGCGCATTCCTGATAGCCTCAACGGCGAGTAGGGTAGGCGGTTAACCTTTAACAAAGTAAGTAACTTGTTAAAACATAAAATCCCTCATCGAAAGGTGGGGGATTTTTTGTATGGAATTGGGGATTAATAATTAATATTTTAGCTTTTCGGCGGGAAGTTTGTAGGTTGGGTTAGACACGAAAACCAAATTTGGCTTATGACAAGAATTTATCAAATCGTGTCGTAACCCAACATTACGATTGTAGATAAACCAATATTATATTTACCAAAATTTTATAAAATACGAACGATGCAATGTTGGGTTACGGCGATGCAGATTAATTATTCGTGAAAAACCATGCTTTTTCGTGCGCCCAACCCAACCTACAAAATAAAAAATAATATGTAATGATAAACTTTTAATTTATAACCCGCGCAGGCGGGTTTTGCTTGTGTAGCCGCGAATTCCATTCGCCAGGTACTTGAAAGACTTAAACCAACTCCCCCCTTACTACTCCACAAAATACGGCGCAGCCTATCTAGGAGACAGCTTACAATTAACAAAAAATATCCCAGAAAACAGTATTAATTTAATACTTACCTCACCTCCATTCGCGTTAAATCGTAAGAAAGAATACGGCAACGAAACCGCCGATAAATATATCGAATGGTTTTTACCTTTTACATATGAATTTAAAAGAGTGCTTGCAGAAAACGGCTCTTTTGTATTAGATTTGGGCGGTGCTTATCTCCCCGGTAATCCAATTCGCAGTATTTACCAATACGAGCTTTTAATTCGACTGTGTAAAGAAGTCGGCTTTTATCTTGCTCAAGAATTTTATCATTACAACCCTTCTAGATTACCTACCCCCGCAGAATGGGTAACTATTAGACGCATACGAGTTAAAGATTCGGTTAATTCCGTTTGGTGGTTATCGAAAACCCCTCATCCCAAAGCGGATAATAGAAAAGTTTTAAAGCCTTATAGCCAAAGTATGAAAAATTTGCTTAAAAAAGGCTATAAAGCAAAATTACGTCCCAGCGGACACGACATTTCTGATAAATTTCAAAAGGATAATCAAGGTGCAATTCCACCAAATTTGCTCGAAATTGCCAACACTGAATCAAATAGCGCTTATATGCGACGCTGTAAGGAAGCGGGAGTCAAACCTCACCCAGCGCGTTTTCCTCGTGGTTTTGCGGAATTCTTTATCAAATTCCTTACAGATGAAGACGATATTGTTTTAGACCCCTTCGCAGGTTCCAATACCACAGGTTTTGTTGCCGAAACTTTACAGCGTCGCTGGATATCCTTTGAAATTAACGAAAATTATCTTGTGGGAAGTCAGTATAGATTTTAAAATGACGGAATTTATTAGATATTGCTGTTTTCGGTTGAGTAGCGTCGGCGAAGCCTATCGCAATTGTAAAAACTTCATCAAGTCTCCGAATATACCGATAATTCTTTGTCGAGAATTTAATTAATACTGTTAAAAGTGGCTTTACATAGCTATAAAATGTATTTAAAAATAAGAAAAACAATCATTTATTACAAGCTGATTCAGCGATAACACAGCCGTCATTTGACTAAGTATGGAGTAAAGGAAAAACTACATGAGATTGTATCTACTGGCAATAAGCTTGTTAATCGGATTGACGGTCCCAACATCATTTTTACCAGAGTTAGCAGCACTCAACCCACAACAGGATCGGCTTTCGTTAAACCGGAAAAATGTTTTGCAAGCAACAAAAGTAGAGAATACAGTCTCCGATTCGGAAATATCTTTATCTGACTTTATATCTCAGAGGCTTTTACCACCAGCGGAATCTTCTTATAACCCTCCTCAAGCTGTAAGAAAAAGATTAATATCCGGAAGTCAACTTTACTATGAAAGGTTGGCGGCTCTTAAAGCAGGTTATATCTATACTCGGTTAACTAGCGACAAGCTACAATCGCTGTTAATTAATAGAACAAAATCTAAATTAACATATCAAGATTGGAAAAGTTTACTGGCTTTAGAAGCGGGAGCAATGTCTAGAGGACAAGGTAACAATCGCTTAAGTATTATGTTAGGTGATTCTCTGAGTCTATGGTTTCCCACAAGTCAGCTTCCAAATAAAAAATTATGGTTAAATCAAGGAATATCAGGTGATACTTCCACGGGAGTATTAAAAAGAATCTCGGCAATTTCTTCTACAAAACCAGAAATAATTTATATTATGGCTGGAATCAACGATTTAAGAAAAGGTGCTTCAGATAAAGTTATTTTAAACAATCATCGTCAAATGATTCGTAGTTTAAAACGTTCTCACCCTTCAAGTCATATTATTATTCAGTCAATATTACCAACTCGTTTACCAACAATTCCGAATACCCGGATTCGCACTATCAACTCACAATTAGCAAGCATAGCTCAAGAAGAAGGAGTTAACTATATCGACCTTCATAAATGGTTTGCTGATTTTCAAGGAGATTTACGGCAAGATTTAACTACCGATGGCTTACATTTAAGTTTAGAAGGTTATGAAGTTTGGCTAGCTGCAATTCAACAAATAGAAGAAAAGTTAGCTATTTCTAATGTAGGAAGTAGGGAATAGGGAGTAGGGAATAGGGAATAGGGAATAGGGAGTAGGGAATAGGGGAAAAAATCACCCTCATAAATCATGTTAGCTATGAAGCAAAATGATGCTTGCATAGTTAATATTGCAGAGCTTTTTTCCCCAATTTTTGTGTACCTTCGTGCTGAAGAAACAAAATTAATTATTACCTTGCGAATCAGTTTCAACTGGTTGTGTCGGTACTATTACTGCTGGAGGATTAGAGCTTGATTTCGCTGGTGCTGCGGGTACTATTACAGGTTGACTGGATTTTTTTTCAGGTTTTAGTTTGACGCTATTTTTGGGAGAGGAACTCTTATCACGAGAATCTCTGACTTTTCGCAGTCTTTCTACTAAAGATGGTGAAGGAACTACTTTTTGAGATGAACTAGAAGTTGCTTTCGGTGGAGTCGTATTACTTCTTTCTGATGAACCTGAAGAATCGTTATTATTCCCCGAACTACGTTTTGACGATCGCGATGTGGATCGACTTGAATCGGTTTTTTCCGTATCTTGAGATGAGTTAGAACTATCTGAACTGGAAGTAGTATTGCTTCGTCTACGTCGTCTGGGAGTATAAGTTGTTGATTCGTTTGTGGTTCTAGTTCTTCTTACTCTTCTCTGAGGAGTACTGTTATCGCTAGTGCTTGAAGAATCCGCTTTCGCAGCTTCGGTTTCTTGGGGTGAAGGTGAAGCGGAGGGAGACAATTGTATACTAGGTATTTCTGCCGCTGCTTCATTGACCGATTCGAGCGCTGGTGCAACTTTTTGCCGTTCGGTAGTAGAAGCAATCTTAGTTAAACCAAAGCCCAATGTAATGCCAAAAATTGCTACACCCGTACCAATCAAAACTCTAGGTGAAGGTAATTTTTTCTGCCAAGGTTCTTTAATATCGGTATTTGCTTCTGGAATTGGTGTAGGTGTTACATCTGGTTTGATCGCAGCGACGGGGGCTGGTGCGGGTTCGTAATTTTGAGTTGATAAATCAATTGTTGGGACTGCATGAGTCGATACTGATTGAACAATGGTTCTGCCGGTTCCAGGTAACAAATCTAACCACGATTCTACCGTCTGCGGACGAAAACGCGCTTCTACAGCCATACCGCGCATTACCGCTTGATTCACCGCAGCACTCAAATGGGGCTGCAACTCACGAGGAGCAGGCATTTTTTCTCTATCCCGTAATAACACCGGCATCGGCACTTGTGCTGTTAGTAACGCATAGAGCGTCGATGCTAACCCGTATACATCGGTAGCAGGCGATCGCGGTGCGCTGGTGAGATATTGTTCGATGGGAGAATAACCTTCGGACACCATTCCCGTATGAGTTTGTCTTACCCCGGTGTTAAATTCCCGAGCAATACCAAAGTCAATTAAAATTACTTCATTAGTATTTTGTCGCAGAATAATATTATCTGGCTTGATATCCCTATGCAACAAGCCCTTTTGATGCACTACCCCCAAAGCCGCACCAATTTGACGAATGAAGTGAATTGCGGCAACTTCAGTTAAAGGTATTCCCGGCATCACAAATGCTTCACCCAAGGTATCACCGGGAATATACTCCATTACCATATAAGGTAAACCAGCCTCGACAAAGAAATCGCTGACTCGCACAATGTTGGGATGAACGCAGCTAGCTAATCTTCTCGCTTCATCCTGAAATTGAGATTCAAACTTAGCGAAATCTGGATGCTTTTGAAGTTTATGGTTAAGGGTTTTAATTACCACTTCCTGATGTAGGAAATGATGAGTTGCTTTGTAAGTAACACCAAAACCACCCCTTCCAATCTCCTGGTTGATAGTATATTTACCACCCTGTAGGGTTTTACCAGTTAGCATAGTGATTTAACTCTGGGATTTAACAATTGGGCGCGGGCAATCTAATTTATAATTTTAAACTAGGAGTAGCTTATTAACTGGATGTTTAGAAAACTAAAGTCTTTAAATAGTAACAAATAATACGTAAATCTAGTTTGGTTTATATTATTTCTTTTTCTAATTGCATATTAATCTTTAATATATAATTTGGAGTAATTAAGTATAAGTAACAAACGATAAAATATCTATTTGATTCAGCTATTGTTTAAATAATTATATAAATAATACAATAAGTTTAGATGGGCATTATACCATACTTGGGCTAGGCTGTCTAATTTTTTTAAAGTTTAATCAAAAAGTATTTAACTGTAGAGGACGCGGAGAACGTCCTCATCATAACAATGGAAGAAGGATTTTACCCCTCTTAAAAAGAGACCTAGGGAAGCTTTCTCTAATGCTAATTTTGCTAGTTGGACTACTCAGTTAAGTCTCGAATTGTTCACTAGTCACTGTTAACTGTTCGCTGTTAAAACCGTTGACCGATACCAAAATGAACTTGGCTTTCCCCTTGATCGTTCAGACCGTAATCAGCACGAATCAAACCCAAAGGTGAATTTAAACGCAAACCAGCACCGTAACCAAAACCTTCACCTGGTTTACCCCGTACTCCCGCAGGATTGCCGATGACTGTATCCCCAGAACCCAAATCCGAGGCAAAATCAGCAAACAATACTCCTCCCAAAGAATCTAAAATGGGGATGGGAAAGCGGTATTCTGCGGAAGCCAACACGTAAGACCGACCGCTACCAACATCACCAGCACCATAACCCCGGACGGAATTAGAACCACCTAAATTAAAAGTTTCGTAAGGAGGTAAATCTCCGATCACCGTACCCGCTTGGACGTTGAGAGCAAAAACCTGAGTTTTAGAAGATTCAAATAATTTTACTGGTACATACTGTGTATAGTCAGCCCGTAAACGGTTCATCGATATTTCTCCTTGTCCGAAAGGAAGCGATTGTTCGGTACTTAACTTGAGAACAGAACCTTGAGTCGGATTAAAAGGATTATTGCGGAGGTCTTTGGTCGCGCTTAGAGATACAGTAGCCAAATCATCAATCCCAGTACCGCTTTTTGTCAAAGGATTATTCTGAGCATCATTTGCAGTAACTTTACCTTGTCTGTCGCTGATACTAACGCGAGTGTAGTTGAAGCCTAAACTAGTATCCCAGCCGTCAATTGGACGTTGCAGACTGACGCTACCACCAAACTTTCCTTCCCGGACTTTATCACCGTTGGCTAATTTAACATCACTATCAAAAGTATCAGAAAGTTGACGTTTGCGAAAAGCATTTATACTGTAACCCAAACTATCGGGGTTATTTTCTCGATAAGGACTGGTAAATCTACTATCAAAGTTGATATCCCGTTGAGAAAGCTGCACATTAACATTTAAATTTTCATTGATACCACCAACATTGCGATCGCTATAGCTTAAAGTACCCACAACTCCCTGGTCAGCACTGTAGTTACCCCCGACATTTACAGAACGCGCTCCAGCTTCTTTAATGTAATAAACCACATCAAGATTGTTCGCATCGCCTTCAAGTTCCAAATTAACTACTTCAAATAATCCAGTAGCGTACAACCGCTGTACGTCCTGTCTAACCTTGCTTTCTTGAAATACTTGACCGGATTTAAGCTGTATTTGTTTGTTCAAAAATGCTGGTTCAGTGCGTCCTTTTATTTCTTGACCTTTTTTATCAACCGTTTTATTCTCATCATCAAGAAAGCGGAATTTAATATTTTGAATCTTACCTTCGGCTACATTTACATCCAACATCCCTTGACGATTGGGTTTAATCGCAATTACCCGCGCCAAAGTGTAGCTATTTTCGCTATACCATTTATTGAGATCTTCTACCGCTTTTTTCATCTCTATTGGACTAATCGGTTTACCAATTTGCGATTGAAAAACTTTTTGAGCAACTTCATAGGAAAGCACTTTCGCTCCAGTTAATTGCAGCGAACTCACAATTATCGGTTTTACCTGAAACACCACGCTCAAACCTTGCTCGTTACTGCGACTGCTGACAGTAGCACCAGCAAATAAACCTGTATCTAAAATAGCCGCTACATCTTGTTTTAGCTGAGCTTGACTAGTTTCCCCACCCGGTTGCGTCTTCACGACACCTTGAATAACTTCCTGTAACTCCGAACTAACCCCTACGATCCGCACGTCAGTAGCTGGAACAACGAAATCATTTTCAGTTATGGGAGTTTGGGAAGGAGGGAGAGGGGGATTGGGGGATGGGGAGATTGGGGGATTAGGAGATTGGGAGATTGGGGGAGAATTTTTAATTACTATTGGTATTGATTTTTCTTGATTTTTAACTTGTACCTGATTATTGTTAACTGATTGAGAGAATTGTTGAACAACCAAAGTCTCTGGTTGAGAAATAACCTGTGTTGGTGCGGGGGTATCCTTGACTACCGGAATTACAGTATTTTTCCCTTGTGGGTTATCGGTAAGGAGAGTAGAATCGGTTGCAGTTGCCTGCTGGTTGATATTGCTAGCCGCTAAACTAACTAAAGTAAAAATTGCCGCAGAAGAAACTCGCATAATATTTAGCCTGAATAACTGAAAGTTAGCTTGTACTTTGATAATGAGTTTTGATAAACGGTTTCGCCTTCCGGGATAATACTAACTTCCAGCTTTTTTTATTTTGCTTATAACTTTATATATCCCTCTTGACTTTTGAGACAGCTAATCAAAAAAAATTGTTTCTTATGAGTGAATTATCACCCCTCTCCTTGACAAAAAAAACACAATCTACTGCTGCTACTTCACGATTGTTGGTATTGAGTAACGGACATGGAGAAGATGCGATCGCGATTCGCATTTTACAAGAACTGCAACAGCAACTATCACCGGAAATCTTCGCTTTACCTTTAGTTGGTGAAGGACGTGCTTACCAAAAATTAGATATTCCGGTCATCGGTTCAGTACGTTCGATGCCTAGCGGTGGCTTTATTTACATGGACTCGCGGCAGTTAGCGCGGGATGTACGGGGTGGTTTACTGCAATTGACTCTCAATCAATTTAAAGCGGTGCGTCGCTGGGTAAAAACTCAGAAAAAATCCGGCTATAATGTAAAAATTTTAGCTGTCGGGGATATCGTACCGTTATTATTCGCTTACTTGAGCGGTTGTGAATATGCTTTTGTGGGTACGGCAAAATCGGAATATTATCTCCGAGATGAAACTGGGTGGTTGAAACGAGATAGCCAAAAAGCACGTCGGGAAGGTTGGAGCGGTTCGGTTTATTTACCTTGGGAGAGGTGGTTAATGAGTCGCGATCGCTGCAAAGCTGTATTCCCCAGAGATTCTTTAACAACAGAAATATTAAAACAGTGGAAAATCCCCGCTTTCGATCTGGGGAACCCAATGATGGATGGTTTAAATCCCAGCTTCCCATTACAAAAGTTTTATACTAGCGATACTCGACGACAAGAAATCGAACGTCCTTTAGCAGTAACTCTCTTACCCGGTTCCCGCACCCCAGAAGCTTACGCAAACTGGGAAAAAATTACAGTTGCAGTTTCGGCATTAATGGCAATGTTCCGCGAACAAGATTTCGTCGGACACACCAGTGGTAACGTCGTATTCTTAGCAGGAATTGCCCCCGGTTTAGACTGCAATATCTTAGCTGAAACCATCAAAAGTCAAGGCTGGCAAATTGTACCCAACGAATCATCTCCCATTCAGATTCCCGACCCCCAAGCATTGACATTTAAGCAAAAAAATGCATATATAATTTTGACCCAAAATACCTATAATGACTGCTTGCATTTAGGGGATATAGCGATCGCAATGGCAGGAACAGCCACAGAACAGTTTGTCGGCTTGGGTAAACCAGCATTTATCATACCTGGAGAGGGGCCTCAATTTACCCCAGCTTTCGCAGAAGCTCAAAGTCGTCTTTTAGGTTCATCAGTAATTTTAGTTAAACATCCCGCTGATGTAGCGGTTGAAATCAAAACCCTATTTGCGAATCCCGATCGACTATATGCAATTGCTAAAAATGGCGAGAAACGCATGGGTAAACCCGGTGCTGCTCGAAGGATTGCCAAATGTTTGATGAAGAATTGGTAATTGGGTATGGTTTTTGAGATTGATAAAATTCAAAATCGTAGGTTGGGTTAGACACAAAAAACTATTTTGAATTGTATAAAAATCTATCAAATCGTGTCGTAACCCAACATCAACAGATTGTAGGTTGGGTTAGACACGAAAAACTATTTAAAATTCTACAAAAATTTATCTTTTCGTGTCGTAACCCAACATCAGTAATGTGGATAAATAAAAATATCTTTGCCCAAATATAGTCTTATCCACAATTGAATGTTGGGTTACGGCGATTAGATGAATTATTAGTTGAAAACGATTATTTATGATGCGCCTAACCCAACCTACTATAAATGAATAAATGTTTAATTTTATTTTAGATTAATCCAGCAATTTTTAAATCCTGATTTGTTGCTAATTGTAGCGTTTTTATAGATTCATTTGGATGTCCATCAATTGTCTGTACCTGTCCACAAAGAAGATAAGCTGATGTGCAGCTAAATTATATAATGCGAAAAAATGAAAGCATTGTAGTGCGAGCATCTTGCTCGCTAGTATTATACAAATTAAGTGCGTAACAGCTTATTAGGTTACGGCGATTAAATGAATTATTAGTTGAAAAGGATTATTTTTCGTTCGCCGTGAAGCTAACCTACCATCTGATTTCCCCCCAAAATAGAAAGACGTAGCAGTGCTACGTCTCTACATTAGTTATTGTAATATTTTACAAGGTGAAATTAAGAATAAAAATTTGAATAATTCTTAATCAACTTCGTTAAAGAGATGCTCTTCCAAAAATGGTTGAAATTCGCGAAACTCTTCTGGTGAAAGCAACTCGGGTTTTCCTTGTGAAGATATTCGAGCAAAAAATAGCAGCGGGTCTAATGGTGTATAAATCGCGTATTCTTGTTCTTCGTGATAGAAACTTGCTAATAACTGTAACTGTTCGGGTTCTAAATCTGTTCCTTCGTCTTCAATTTCTAAGGTAAAAATATCTGACTCTTCGATATCCGGCAATTCACCGGAAGCTGTTAAAGCATACGCTGTGTTTTTTAACACCAAATTTTGCTCGGATAAAACAGCTTGAGCAGTACTAAAAATCTTTTCGATTGTAGCGTCATCCTCTACAAGCACAGCTTCTTCAGCCTCACCGTCGGTTTGCCAAGCAAAAATTTCTACAGGTGAGTCAACAGGAAGCAATAAAAAGTACTCTTGCTCATCTACTTCAAGCGAATGCTCGACATAACATTCAAGTGACCTTCCAGTTTCATCAGTCAAGGAGATGGAACTTTGATTGGAACGCTCGTTTTCTTCAGGAAATGGAGATGGGTACATAGCCGAGTAAAAGCACAAAAATTAATATCAGCTTGAAAATAGATTACTCTATCATTCAGCAAAAATTCTTAACGACAAATAGCTGACGATAGAAAAATGCTGATTCTTGTTCTCAGAATATCATGTCAAAAGCTATCAAAATTAAGCGTTTATTTTAAGGATTTTTTCTGTCTTCTAGTATCTAACCATTGTTGCAGTATTAATGCTGCCGCAAATCGATCAATTAATCCTTTATTACGTGAAGGAGAAATTTTTTGGGCAATGAGCATTTGTTCCGCTTGATACGAGGTTAAACGCTCATCTACGTATTCTACAGGTAGTTTGAGAATTGCAGCTATTCTTTTAGTAAATTTCTGTACGTGACGTGCTTGAAAGCCTAAAGAGCCATCCATAGAATAAGGTAGCCCAACTACCAAAATCTCGATGTCTCTTTCTTGAATTATTTGCTTGAGTTGCTCGACATCCCGCTCGAAAGAAGTGCGGTGTAATGTAGTAATTCCACTCGCAATTAAACCAGTGCGATCGCACCCTGCTATCCCTACTCTTTTATTACCTACATCTAATCCTAAAGCGGATATATAAGAAGTTTCTTTTGTACTGCTTGGGGTTTGAGAGGACATCTCGGCGGTTATATCTTCTCTTCCCTGTTGCTCTATCACATTATTACTCCTGGTGAGTATCTGCTAAAGGTGTTGAAGTCCCTTCTACGTTAACTTTTTTGTAGGGTAGAACAATGCTTTCTTGAGAAGATTTATTCAATGCACCTCTATCTAACATAAGCTTACTTTTTTCTTGCTTCCACAACATTCCTCCTGGTATCGGTTTGCGTGCGGGTTGCAGTCCTTGCAACATTTCGGGTAGCTGAATTCCTTCTAAGGAAACGAATTTCGATTCCCGGACTTTGTGCCATACGGAACGAGACATGATTAATGTGTGTTCGATACGACTTGCTCCGATTTGTTCGAGATATTCTTCTCCTTCTGGCTGATAATCTGCTGATGCGACTTTTAGCGAAGAGGAAGGAAAATCTTGGGTAATGCGTGCCATCTGAGACAGTAGCTCTGGATACAGCCAAGTGTATGCGGGATGAACTGTTAAGGTGGCAATATGGGATGTTTCTCCTTTGCGATCAATTCTCAGTTGAAAATAGCCAATAGCTGCTTTTCTCTGGGGTTCAAATACGTAACCGCTAACTACTTCTGATTTTGTCAACCACTGCTTGAGTGCATCTGCTAATGCACCGAATAAACCAGTTTTAAAGTCATGGGTTTGACGGTCAAATACCTGGCGAACCAAAGGCGGCATTGATGCAGTATCAAGTTGATATAATAGCTGAGCATCTGCATTGCTCACGGGTAAAAGATTCGGTAAATCTGGTTCAGCTTGTGCCAATGACGCTAACAATTCTGGCTCAACTTCCCAATATGTCATTTCAGCCAAACGCTGAAACCCGTTCTGACGATAAAGTGCCAAAGCTTCTTTATCATTAACATTTGCTTCCAAAACCCAGGTACGAGCTTCTAAAATCGACTCAAAGCAGTAGCGTAAAAGTTGAGAACCGATCGCCTGTTTATTGACATTTTTCTCCAGCATGACTCGGTTGACGCGCCAAGTACTGCGTGTTTTATTAAACGGTGATACCTGCACAATCCCTAACATAGTACGTCCTTGCTCTGCCACATAAGCACAAAGACGATGTTGTAAAGGGTTCGGGAACCAGCTTAAAAATTTCAGTAATCCAAAATTACGCCGCATTTTTTGCAACTGCTGGGTTGCAAAGTGTTCTTCGTTAGGGTTTTCACCCGCAAATGACTCCTGGGAGAGACGTTCGATATCATCCAAGTCTCGGTATTGGACTGGTCGAATAATTATATTAATATTCTGAGAAAGTAATGATGTCATTTTCATCTCTATCTGCTGTTAAGCCTTAAATATAAATAATCTGAGTACGAGCGCGGTGCTGCAATCATATTAACGGCTTTACGCTATTAGCCGTTGCGCCAAAAGAATGATTTTCACAATTCACATAATAAAAAGCAGTCCTTAGAGAGAATAATACGTAAATATTCTCACTATTGAACTGCCTTTATTGTATTTTAATTTAGTTAAGTTTTGTATAAGTTTAAATTGTTTACCGGGATTGTCGAGAAATCAGTTTTTCAAAATCAGCTTGAGTTTGATGAAGCAATTGACCCCGACTGTCTTGTGACGTTTGTTTTAGGCTTGGAACCAGATTACGAGCTTGACATACCATATGAAACTGTAAATGAGCAACATATTCGCTAAACTCTTCTTGTACTGGTCCCATTGGGGTCTTTGATTCCATTGCCACAATATTCTCCTCTTGGTTCGCGATGCCTACACAGCATATCAGAACTTACTATTTTATTTTATGGTAGATATTTATTTTGCAATGAACTGTAATGTTTTACCTGCAAAGTATGGAGAATGTGAATAAGGGTAAATTTAATTTAAGGGAGGAGGGGGTATAATTCGTAATTCGTAATACCCTTCCCTACGGAACACCTTGCGGTGAACGCGAACACAGAAAGGTGAACGTAATTCGTAATTAATTCCCATAAACAAAATTTAGGGGCTTCAAACCCATAAAATTTACTCGGTGAAGCAAGATTATTTATACCTGTTTAATTATGTAACTATTCCCTATTCCCTACTCCCTACTCCCTACTCCCTTTTCCTTTAAAATTTGCGGGACATTCACAGCTTTGTCCAAACCGTAAGTATTTTCCCATGCTAAATTTTCATTCCAAGTGGTATCTTGCAAATTAGCTTCGCTGAAGTTAGTACCGCTAAGAATAGCCTCGCTCAGATTTGAGTTGCTCAGATCTGCACCGTTAAAAATTGCCCCGCTCAAATTACTTCCGCTCAGATTAGCATGATGTAAATTTGCATAACTCAGGTCGGTACCAAGTAAAATCGCGTCGCTTAGGTCTGCACCGCTTAAATCTGCTTCGCTCAGAGTTGCTCCACTCAAATCGGCTTCGTTAAGAACTACTTGACTCAAATCGACACCGCTGAGATCTGCACCTAAAATAATCGCTGCTTGTAAATTTGCTTTCTTTAAATTTGCACCGTTGAGTTTAGCGTAACTAAGGTCTGCTGCAATTAAAATGGCTTCTCTAAGGTTAGTGCTAAATAAAATAGAATCACTCAAATTTGTCCCTTTGAGCGTAGAACCCCTTAGATTAGCACCGCTAAGGTCGGCACGACACAAATCCGCATAGCTGAATTCTGCACAAATTAACTTACTTTCGCTCAAATTTACGCCGAAAAGTATGGCATTTTTCAAGTTAGCGCCATTTAGTGTAGCATCTCGGAGATTTGCACTGGTTAAGTTCGCACCAGCTAAATTTGCACCAGCCAAATTCGCACCAGCCAAATTCGCGTCACCCAAATCCGCATTGCTCAAATCTGCACCGCTCAAATCCGCACCGCTTAAATTACAGTGAGTCAAGTCACTACGAATCAAATTCGCTTCTCTAAGGTCGGCACCGCTTAAATTAGCATCACCAAGGTCAGCATTGCGAAAGTTTGCTTTTGTAGCTTGTAAGCCAGTCAAATTAGCGTTACCTAAATAAGCCCCGCAGAGGTTCGCAGCACTGACATTCACCCCTGTCAGATTAGCATCTCCTAAATAAACACCTTCTAACTGAGCATTGGCAAGAAATGCACCAACTACGTTACTAAAATTACCAATTTCAATCGAATCGCTGTAATTAATTACTCGTAACAGCGTTGATGTAAAAAAGTTGTTAGTATTTGGCTTTGCTGATGGATAAAAATTAATTTCAGTTTCAAGCTGATTTTGCGATCGCAATCGATGTAGTTCTAAAAGCAAAATCATCACATTCAGTCCGGTATTTATATCGACCTTCCGCAAACCAATTACTAGCTTTTGCTTCTGTAGCTGCAACATTTGCTTTTGAGGGAAGTTATGCTCCGGTACAGCATCAATAAATTCACCATCGCACCAACGACGATAAAAATCTTCTAATTTTTTAAACAGAATTACTGGGTTTGAGTTTTCCCTAACAATATTTGTAACTACGGCTTCGACAATTGCTGGTTTTAATGTAATGTTACTAAACATTGCGTAAATTTCTTCGCAAAATCGCCGATCTAGATTCGGATTGACTCTAGCACTGGTTTGCAACCAAGTTGTTAAATTTTGCAGTTTTTCCTCAAAACTCAATTTACCTAAATCATTTTTATCTTGCTCAATTTGATTTGAATGGCGATCGCTATTTACCATCGAAATTGTTTTGGTTTCTCTTTTATCTGTATGCAGCAATTCCAACCGCAATCGTCTCAGATAAGTTATTAAAAATTGCTTGATCGGTTCTATATGCACCATTTATATATTTTTATACTATAAAATCACCGAGGTTAAACAAGCTTACCTAAATATTTTCTTTGTCTGGGTAGGTTTTTTTGCCAAAACGGGCTAGTATGATTTACTACAATCAAATAATCTATTATTGAGTACAATAACGGTTATACCCGTGGAGTCAGTACAAATCCTCCTATTTTTACTAAAAACTTTCTTCAAATCCTTTTTCGTTGTCAAAAAAACGGAATTTCCTTTATTTGATTGTTATACTAACTTCCCAGTATATTTTCTGTTAGGTTCTGCCTCGGATACGTATTGCTTGTGACCATTGCAATTGTTAGGAAGAATACTACAGTAAAAAAGGCAAAAAAACTCACTCATGTCATATAAACCTGACCGAAAAAGTTATCTGCTTGATATTAAACATATAACTCATTTGGTCTTGATCGTAAATTACACCTACGGTGAATAGCACAGAGAATGGCTTGCATAAGCTAAACGAATTAAGGACTGTAAATTAATTAAGCATCGTAACAACAGGGATGACTCGGATGAAAAAAAACAGCGTTTATATAATTTTGTTACAAGGTTTGTTACAGGGTTTGTATCTAGCATTAGCGATCGGTGGTGCAACTGCTAGAGAAACGGTAACGCGATCGCAAGCTGTGGAAGAAAATATTTTAAAGGACGAGCATGGCGATCAAACAAAATTTAACAATACTTTTAAGGTAAACCCAGTTAATCAAAAGCATCCAGAAAAACTACCGTTAGGGAAAGTATGGGTAGTTGGACAAAAAGAAGTTAAACCAGAATCATTTATTTGGGTAGTTAATGACACAAAAAAAGTATCACAACAGCCTTTTTTAGAATTAAATAAACAACAGAAAAAACCAGCAAAGAAGCCATCTACAACTGCTAAACCAGCATCAAAAGATAGCTTTAAAGAATTTGATACTGTTATTAAAGATACTACTGCTTCCAAAGGTTTGTTTAATCTCTACAAAGACAAAGAAAAAAATAAAATATATTTGGAAGTACAGCCGACACAACTGAATAAAAATTATCTCGCAACAGCAACTTTAGAATCGGGTATTGGTGAAGCTGGAATTTACAGCGGAATGCCTTTACAAGATTTTCTGTTTTATTTTGAGCGGGTAGATAACAATTTACATTTTGTAGTTCGTAACGTGAACTTCCGCACTCAGGAAGGAGACCCGCAAGCACGCTCTTTAGCAAGGTCTTTTAGCGATTCGGTGCTTTATAGAGTTAAAATTCAAAGTATTCATCCCCAGCGTAAAAGTATACTAATAGATTTAGGTGATTTGCTACTTGAAGATTTAGCTGGATTATCTTCGAGTTTGGGAGTTCCGGGAACCCAAGATGAATCTTATTTTGGTACGGCTAAAGTTTTTCCGGAAAATATCGAAGTCCAGTCAATTTTGAACTTTTCTGGGGGTAGCAGCAGCAATGTTAGAACCCCGAACTTTATGACTTTAGCCGATAAACGCGGTTTTACCCTCAAACTTCACTACAGTTTTTCTCAACTACCCGATAACAATTACCGTCCCCGGTTAGCCGACGAAAGGGTGGGTTATTTCATTACTGCTTACCAAGATTTATCCACGAAAGACTCCAGTGATTCTTTTGTCCGCTATATAAATCGCTGGAATTTAGAAAAAAAGTATCCCGATGCAAGCATTTCTGAACCCAAGAAACCGATTGTTTACTGGATAGATAACGCTACACCCTATGAATATCGGGATGCAATCAAAGAGGGAGTTTTGATGTGGAATCGAGCGCTGGAAAACGCTGGATTCAAAAATGCCATAGAAGTCAAGCAAATGCCAGACAGTGCTACTTGGGACCCGTCAGACATCCGTTACAACACCATTCGTTGGATTAATACAGTAGATGGATATTTTGCGATGGGACCATCCCGTGTTAATCCTTTGACTGGAGAAATTTTAGATGCAGATATTTTGATCGACGCGAGTTTAATTAGTTCTCTTCAGAAAGATTATCGCCAAATTGTGCAGCCGACCCAATCTGGAAATAATACTTTAACTTTGTCGGCGATGATGCAAAATCGTCTGTTATGTAACAACGGGTTAGAAGCACAAACCGATGCTGAACTTCCAGAATTAGGGGGAGTTGTAGAGCGGTTATCAAGATTAGCGGGTAAGTACGACCTTTGTTACGGAATAGAAGCCACAAACCAATTTGGTTACGGTAAATTAGCGCTTTCGCTGCTCAGAGACTTACCACCAACCAGTCAGCAAACTAAAGACTATATTCATCAATATTTACGGCTAGTTGTTGCTCACGAAGTCGGTCATACCTTGGGTTTAAGACACAACTTCCGGGGAAGCACCATGCTATCTCCCAAGGACATGAACGATACAAGCATTACTAGTATTCGCGGTCAAGTAGCTTCCGTGATGGACTACATTCCTCCCAATATTGCCCCCGAAAGCGTCAAGCAGGGAGATTATTTTCCTAGCATGATTGGTCCTTATGATGCATGGGCAATTCAGTACGGTTATGCCGAGTTTAAAGCCGCATCTAATACTGCTGCTGAAAAGCCATTTTTGCAAAAAATTGCCGAAGAATCTTATAAACCAGAGTATAGTTATTCCACAGACGAAGACGTTTACGATTTAGACCCCACCGCTGATGCATGGGATAATAGTTCTAACGTGCTGCTTTATTCTACGTGGCAGATGGATAACGCCCGCAAAATGTGGGATAGAATCAACAAGCGCTATCCCTTGGAGGGAGAAAGTTACAGCGACGTAAGGGAACGGTTTGGGGCAGTATTGAGCAATTACTTTCAACAGATTTACTACGCTTCTAAATACATTGGCGGTCAGTCATTCTACCGAGTGTATGCCAGCAAAAATCAAACTCGACTGCCATTTGAACCCGTATCAGTAGAAAAACAGCGGCAGGCTTTAGAAGTTTTACAAAATTATATCTTTGCTGAAGATGCTTTCAACTTTTCGCCAGAATTGCTCAATAAACTAGCACCATCTCGCTGGAGACATTGGGGAAGCAATCCTCAAGTCGGTCGCTTAGACTATCCCATCCACGAGTTAGTTTTATTCATGCAGAACATGGTTTTATCTGATTTACTTTCTAGCGATCGCCTTTCTCGTCTCAAAGATATTGAGTTGAAAAGTAAGAAAGGGGAAGCGCTGACTTTACCAGAGTTATTTAATACCCTGCAAGATAGTATTTGGACGGAAGTTTTGAAATCTAAAAATAAAGATTTGGAAATCTCCAGTTTGCGTCGGGGTTTACAGCGAAAATATTTAGATATCTTAACTAATATGGTGCTGCGAAAAGTAAATGTTCCCGAAGATGCGCGTACCTTAGCATGGTATAAACTACGTCAATTAGACGAAAAGTTAGAAGGATTAGATGCCAAAGATGAATATACAAAAGCACATTTATTAGAAACACGTCAAAGAATTAATAAAGTATTAGATGCATCTTTACAAACGAATTAAAAATTGGGAGTTAGGAGTTGGGAGTGCGAGCGTCTCGCTCGCTATCAATCCTCCACCTCTACCCCTCTCCCCCTCTTCGCATCCTCATCTACTCCCAATTCTGAACTTTTTGCTTAATACAAACAGGGATTCCGACTTTAAGAAATATTTCTTCATCTTGATGCTTGATTGTCAATTCTGAACCTTCACTTAACAAATAAGTTACAACTTCACGATCAATGTCTACTTCTAACCTTTGAGAACGAATTGTTAAAGGAAAATGCAGTCGTTTTGTTCCTTTGGGCAACCTGGGGTTAAAAGAGAGATTGCCATTATCATCTTTCATACCTGCAAACCCGTATACCATTACCATCCAGGAACCACCCATTGAAGCAATGTGACAGCCATTTTTGGAGTTACCTGCAACATCGGCTAAATCCATAAGTACGGCAAAGTAAGCGTATTCCAGAGCTTTTGAGATATATCCAAGTTGAAAAGCTAAAATACTTTGAATACAAACAGAAAGGGAAGAATCTCCGGTTGTTAAAGGGTCGTAATAATCAAAATTACGTTTTTTTTGTTCTTCAGAAAATTCCTGTCCCAGTAAATGCATCGCTAAGACTACATCAGCTTGCTTGATTACTTGATAGCGATAAATTACTAACGGATGAAAATGCAGCAGTAAGGGATATTTATCGCGGGGTGTATTTTCAAAATCCCAAACTTGCTTGCTAAGAAAACTATCATCTTGGGGGTGAATACCTTTAACTTGATCGTAAGGAAGATACATTGCATCGGCAGCTTTTTGCCATCCTTCAATCTCCGTTAGAGCAAGATTAGTTCTATCTAAAAGTGCTGCAAATTTTTCTAAATTTTCGTTTTGCAGAATTTGAACTGTTAGAGCAGCATAGCGTAAATTTTCCCGCGCCATCAAGTTAGTATAGGTATTATTATCTACTACCGTATTGTATTCATCTGGTCCAGTGACACCGTGAATGCGGAATTTTCCATCTTGAAAAAATCCTAAGTCGTACCACAATCGGGCGGTTTCTACTAAAATTTCGACACCTTCATTGTAGAGAAAATCGATATCTCCAGTAATTTCAACATACTTCTTAACAGCATAAGCAATATCGGCATTGATGTGATACTGAGCCGTTCCTGCTGCATAATATGCTGATGCTTCCTCACCGTTGATAGTTCTCCAGGGAAACAGCGCTCCTTTTTGATTTAACTGACGAGCGCGTTTGCGGGCTTTTTCAAGCATTTTGTAACGAAACTTGAGCAGATTTTTGGCAATGCGGGGTGCAGTGTAAATTAGGAATGGTAAAACGTAAATTTCCGTATCCCAGAAATATTGACCTTCATAAGCTTGTCCCGAAAGTCCTTTAGCGGGTATACCAGTTCCTTCCGCTCTTGCTGAAGCTTGCAAAATCTGAAACAAATTAAAGCGAATTGCCTGTTGTAACTCTAAAGCCCGAGTTGCATCAGTATCGTAAGGATTACCATAAATTTTGATATCGCTTCTGTGCCAGAAATCATCCATGTATTGCTGCTGGCTGAGTAAAATTGCTTCAAACCCTAGATTTTCGGCTCTATCTAAAGTTCTGTGCGCCCTCGTACATAGTTCTTCAATCGAATTACCGGGTGAAGTGTTGTAAGTAATATACTTAATTAACCTAATAGGTACCCCAGGTTGAGCATCTACACTAAAAACAGTTTGACCTTCATGCTCCGAACACTCACTTTTATAAGAATAGGAACAATCGGTTATCATCTGATGCTCGATTCCACAAGCAAGACCGATCTTACTTTGATTGGTGACATAACCTAGCAGAATACGAGATTCTTGGCAGTAATTGACTTGAGGATTTAAAACTCTACCTTTGAAACCCTTTGCTTTACGGGGGTCATTATTGTTAGAAGCTATATGAGTAAGATGGTTTTTCATCTCCGAAGAAATAACTACCGGAGCTTTGGCATTTATAACTGTAACTTCGTATTCAATTGCCGCTAAATGACGGTGTTCTAAAGAAATTAGGCGACGCGATTTGATTGCAACCTGTTTACCAGATGGTGTTTCCCAAACTACCTCACGATTCAGCGTACCGGCTTTCATATCCAGTATGCGCTCGAAACTTAATAAGTTCGCCGTCGAAAGGGAGAAAGGTTGATCGTCAACATAAAGCTTGATAATCTTACTATCGGTAACATTAACAATAGTTTGTCCGGTTTTAGCAAAACCAAAAGCAACTTCCGCGTAAACAATAGGCCAAGATTCATAGAACCCGTTGATAAAAGTTCCATTTTCGGTGCAAGGTGTAACTTCTTCACAGACACCGCGCATTCCAAAATAACCATTCCCAATAGAAAAAATGGTTTCCATTTGAGCTTGGAAACGAGGATAATATTGCTTTTCTACCATCCGCCATTCATCAACGGGGTAGACATATTTCGGAGGGTTCAAAGGTTCGCGTCTTAGCATTTCGATCCGTTCAACCTCACTTGTATAGAATTTTTAATTGGACGACGAAAAATGCAGCAAGCCACAATGATTTGGAGTTAAGCTACTTGGAGTACCGCGAATTTTAGACAAAGTATATTTACTTAAGCATTTCGCCTAAGTCAGCCACAACAATATCCGCACCATTGTTCAGAAGTGCATCGGCATCATCGTTACGGTCAACCCCAATAACTAGTCCAAATCCACCAGCACGTCCTGCCTGTACGCCGGAAATGGCATCTTCGACAACAACGCAGCGTTTAGGTTCTACATTCAACATTTGAGCAGCTTTCAGATAGGTATCCGGTGCTGGTTTACCTGCTATTCCTAAATTTGCCGCAACCTTGCCATCAACCCGTGCATCAAATAAATCGGTGATCTTAGCAGCCTTGAGTACTGCTTCACAATTACGGCTTGAAGAAACCACCGCCGTTTTAATTTTCTGGCTGCGGAGATAGCAAACCCAGGCTACGGAAGTTTTGTATACTTCTACACCATCGTCTTCTAAGATTGAGTGAAAAATTTCATCTTTACGCTTTCCCAAGCTATAAATCGTGTCTTCTTCCACAGTTTCATGGGGGCTACCTGATGCTAATTCAATACCCCGTAAATCTAGAAAACTACGAACTCCCTCTAAACGAGGTTTACCGTCTACATAATGTTTGTAATCGGTATCAATTTCAAAAGGTATAAAAGCTTCGTTATTATCTGAGGCACGTTGAGAAAGGAATTCATCAAACATCCTTTTCCAAGAAACAGCATGAACTTTTGCCGTTGCTGTTAATACGCCGTCTAAATCGAAAAGAACGGCATCAAAATCATCCGGTCTTACAGAATAATTTGATTGAATCATTTATTAGTTGCAAGTTATAATAGGTGCCGAAAATTAGAAGACAAAGCAAGCAAGTGCTAGAAAATATTTTAGATAGCCTATAAAACAAATCAAACAACCTGCGTAGCTTCGATTTTTATATATAATCCCTTGATAATCATGATTGGTTTGATACAAATCATCAACCTTATAATAATGAAAAGTTTGTAAACTCAAGGGTGTATGAAATCTATAAGTAAATTGTTTAAAATATCAAGTGTAAATAGGCAAAAGTTAACCTATTTTTGTAGATAAATTAATCTTTAAGGGATAATTGCTTTTTAATTTATCTGCATACTTAGCTATTTTTCTGGTGGTAAACCAAGTTCTAGACCAAAATCATCGCTATACTTTGCCTTTTACCAGTCGAAAGCAGATTTTACCTGTTCTGGAGTTAGATTTTTTGCGTTTGTCAGATCGGCACCATTCAACTGACGAAGTAAGATTTTTTATTTAGATAATTTATCCTTAATTCCTCTTTGCGAGTTCGGAGAGAGAAGCGGTCGGCAAAAAAAAGAAGATGAAAAAAAATCCATCTTCAATCTAACTAATTCTAACTTCTACGTAAAATCTAACTTCTTAAAGCCCTAACAAAACGTTGCAAACCTTTAAATACATTCTTACTTTTTGCAACTACGGGTTCACCTTCAATTTGCGGTTGTCCGTCGGATATAATTGCATCCAATTCATCCCCAGAAGGTTTATTAGCTAATTCAGCCACCTTTTGATAATCACCGTCTTTATCTACCCAAACTTCCCATAAACCGGGATAACAGCGAAACACCGCAGCTTCTTCAAATATTGGACGTAAATAATAACAAGATTCAATTGTGCTAATAAAACGCTGACGAGTTTGTCGCGCTGTATAACCAATACCGACAATACTCGCATCTTCCAAACGAGGAGCAAATATAATAAAAGGACGATTTTCGCCTATTTCTTCGCACATCTTTTCCACCTGCGGTACTTCCACCGAAGTAGGCTGAACAAACATGAAGATTTCATCCTCTGGTTGAATCTTTGACTGAATTGTAGCCATCCTCCCAGTACCAATATCTAACATTTGAAAAGGTACGTCATTCCAATCCCGACGAGCTAGAGCAGCACTACCAGCATCGGCAAATAAAATCTTTAATTTATCACCATATTCAGCAAAAACTGGTAGAAACTGTTCTGCTGCGGGTAATGCTTTTAATTCCGGAAACAGTAACTCAACCTGTAGCCGAGTACAGCCATCTGCAAGAGCAGCTTGAGTTGCTTCACGAGCTTGAACAATTGCGTCTTCTAATGTTCTGGGAAGTTGAGACATAGCGGATTCTAGATTTTAGATTTTAGATTTTAGATTAAAACTTAGGAGTGA
>NZ_JAYGHM010000022.1:84992-102063 GCF_034931125.1 Rivularia sp. UHCC 0363
GTGAGGAGTTAGGAGTGAGGAGTGAGGAGTTATTAATCAGTATCATCAGTGTCATCCATTTAATCCGCGTTCGGAGTTATTGAACCTTTGACCTTTAACCTTTGACCTTTAACTTTTGACCTTTACCCAATTATTTCATTACTAAAACAAAGCGACTTTCCAAACGGCTCATGACTTGCTTTAATACCATTGCTGCCCAATTAACGTCTGCAACCGTAGTGTAACGTCCCATGCTAATGCGAATACCTCCCATTGCTGCACCTCCGTCATAGCCCATTGCACTGAGGATGGGGCTAGGACTTAGTTTACCACTATGACAGGCAGAACCGGCGCTGATACCTATTCCTGCTAAATTCATCTGACGCACGATGGTTTTACCGCTGAGTTTTTCTCCATCGGCATATTCCAAACAAAAACTCGCATGGTGGGGTAAACGCTGGATCAAATCACCTGTGGGGATTAAACCATTAACATCGGCTAACTGTGAAAAAAGGCGATCGCGCAATTCGATTAACCGGGGTGTTTCTATTGGTAATTCTTGGGCTGATAACTCTGCTGCTATCCCAAACCCAGCAATAATTGGTACAGCTTGAGTTCCAGAACGCGATCGCATTTCTTGTCCACCACCACACAGTAACGGTACTAACTCGATTCCCGGACGAACATATAATGCTCCAGCACCTTGGGGACCATATATTTTATGACTAGAAAGACTAAGTAAATCTACGGGCAAATTCTTTAAATTAATCGGTAATCTTCCCGCTGCTTGGACTGCATCTGTATGAAACAAAACTCCAGCACTGCGAGCGATTTTACCTAACTCTTCAATCGGCTGTACCGTACCAACTTCACTTTGTCCGTAAATAATCGAAATTAAAACGGTATTGTCTTGCAAAGCAGCTTGCAAATCTAAGGGATTAACTCTACCTTTAGCATCGACACTCAAACAAGTAACTTCCCAACCCCAGGTTTCTAATAACTTCGCAGGTTCTGAAACAGCGGAATGTTCCACGCTAGAAATAATTATATGTTGAGGTTCCGCATACAAGCGAGCAACTCCCATAATCGCTAAATTATTAGCCTCCGTACCCCCAGAAGTAAAAACAATTGATTCAGCAGGAGCATTAATCAAACTAGCAACCTGCATTCGAGCTTGTTCTAAAATAGTCGCCGATCGCTGTCCCCACTCATGTAAACTCGAAGGATTTCCCCATCCTTGAGTTAACACCGCTTGCATCATGTCAATCGCTTCGGGACGAGTCGGAGTTGTAGCACTGTAGTCTAGATAAATTTGCATAAAAATTAGGTTATGACACTCGAAAAGCTGCTTTTTTCAGCTTATACAGTTTTGCAAGATAAATTCTTATAGATATCTTCTTTTTAAGCCAAGTATGGCTCAGTTTCCTGTAAAGATTTTTTAAGGTTGGGTAATAGGTAATGGGTTGACTAGTTCCCAGCAGACTAGTTCCCAGCCTCCAGGCTGACTAGTTCCCAGCAGACTAGTTCCCAGCCTCCAGGCTGGGAACTCATCGTGTAAGGCTCTGCCTTCAGTATTTTGACGTGAGGCAGAGCCTCATGCAATGTATTCCCAGGCAGAGCCTGGGAACAAGATATTGCACCACATTCATACGAATCGTATATTACGTGCTAATCAAACCGAATTCCGATACTTAGAAAGTATCTCGTTAATTTTGGGAAAAATAAATTTGTCGGCTTAGTATCTATCTTGAGAATACCGTGCAAATTTTCTTTCCTCATAAACATCTATATTCTTTATTTTTACTAATATTTTCTCTTACTGCTTGTCAACAAGCAAAACCCAAAAATCAAGCTTTAAAACCTCTGCCCCAAGATTCCTTAATACAAGTTTATTTTAATCATTCTCAAACAAACGAATATCCAGAACCTTACCGCAAGCAAATCCGTAAAGGAGATGATTTTGAAAAAATAATTATCGAGGCAATTTCTCAAGCTGAATCTACAGTAGATGTAGCAGTACAAGAATTACGTTTACCTTTAGTTGCTCAAGCTTTAATTAAAAAGCAGCAAGAGGGAGTCAAAGTTAGAGTAATTCTGGAAAATAACTATAGTCGTCCTTGGAGTGACTTTACACCGCAGGAATTAGCCAAGTTAACCCAAAGAGAACAACAGCGATATCAAGAGTTTCAGAAATTCCTCGATACTGACGAAGATGGTAAATTATCAGAACAGGAAATCAATCAACGAGATGCTTTAAAAATAATCCGCAATGCCAACATACCTTTAATTGATGATACTGCTGATGGTTCTAAAGGTAGTAGTTTGATGCATCATAAATTTATCGTTATAGATAATCGTTTTGTAATTGTCACTTCGGCTAATTTGACCTTATCAGATACTCACGGCGATTATAGTAATTATGATAGTTTGGGTAACGTAAATAATCTATTAAAAATTGATAGCATTGACTTAGCCGATATTTTTACCAAAGAATTTAATATCATGTGGGGTGATGGAGTCGGAGGTAAATTTGATAGTAAATTTGGTTTACAAAAACCTCAAAGAGATTTTCAACAAGTGACTGTTGGAAACAATAAAATTACGGTGGCTTTTTCTCCCACTTCTCCAACTTTACCTTGGGTTGAAAGTAGTAATGGGTTGATTGGTAAAACGTTAAATTCAGCAGTTAATTCTATTGATTCAGCATTATTTGTGTTTTCAGCCCAGCGTTTGAGCAATATTTTAGAAACACGTCACGAAGCAAAGGTGAAAATTAGAACTTTATTAGAGCCTGATTTTGCTTACCGTTCTTATAGTGAAGGTTTGGATATGGTAGGAGTGGCTTTGAGCGATAAATGTAAATACGAACTTAATAACCAACCTTGGCAAAATCCGATTAAAACTGTTGGTGTCCCTTTGTTAACGAGCGGTGATTTACTGCATCATAAATACGCTGTTATCGATGGAAAGACTGTGATTGCAGGTTCCCATAATTGGACGGAAGCAGCAAATACGGGGAATGATGAAACTGTTTTAGTAATTGAAAATCCTCAAGTTGCCGCTCATTATGTAAGAGAGTTTGAAAGACTTTATAGTAATGCGGAATTTGATATTCCTCAAAGAATTGAGAAGAAGGTTAAGCAGGAAGAAAAAGAATGTGGAGAAATTAAAGCTCCTTCTACTTTTGCAGAAACAGTAATTATTAATGTAAATACAGCTACGGTGGAAGAATTGGTAAGCCTTCCTGGGGTGGGGAAGAAGTTAGCGGAGCGGATTGTTGAAGCACGTCAGGAAAAGCGTTTTAATTCGTTGGAGGATTTGGAGAGAGTGAAGGGTGTTGGGGGGAAAATGCGGGTGAAGTTGCAGGAAAGGGTAAGTTTTTGAAGAAGTTTATGTTAATGATTAAATTGCTTTGTAGGTTGGGTTGAGCGACAGCAAAACCCAACAAAATCCTACAAATTGTCTTCTCCCAAGTCTTCATCTAAAATAGCATCAATATCTCTTCTACCATGCAGAACTCTCAAAATTTCTATATCAGCATCTCTTGTCTGATAAAAAACTAAATAATTTCTAAACCCTTTAATTGGTTGTTGACGAACATTAGCTAAATTGGGATTATAAAATTCGCGCACCCTACCCATTTTTGGCGTTAGAGCTAACTGTTTAAAAGTGTCTTCAGCAGCAACCAAAAATTTATCCGAAACATCCATATTATTGGCAGCAATATAAGTCGCTAAATCAATTAAGTCACGGATAACCTGGGGATGTTTATAAACATTAACCATTGGTATTTAAACCTTTGTCCCCTTGAACTTTTGAACGCACCGCTTGACGAATATCATCCCAATCTTGCTCGGTTAATGGTGTTGCATTTCCAGAATTCAGCCCTTCTAACAATAAAGTCTCTAAATGTTCCTTGGCTTTACGTTTTTGATCTTGACGCACTAACTCGCGGAAATATTCGCTAATGGTGCTATAGCAACCATCGGCAACCTGCTCTTCTACGTAAGCACGCATCATATCCGGTAGGGAAATATTAATACTTTTCATCGCTATCTCAGACTATTTGACATTATTATGGCATTTTATGCCATTTTATGCCATGCTTGACTGCGAATCAAAACCCAAACCTGAAAAGTCCTATCATTGGGGAACTTGAATTTGTAGGTTGAGTTGAGCGATCGCGTTGACGAGGTGTGTCCGAAGCACATAACCCAACAAAGTCTGATAGGATGTTGGGTTTCGTTCCTCAACCCAACCTACTAACTACTAACTGGGACGCTTATATGTTAGGATTCTTCAAAGTTACGTGAAAGAACTTCTACATACAGACTCCTTGCCTGTACCAAAAATCTCTCCCTTAAAGAATACTCCCCTATATATTGATTAATCTTCACGTATAATTTCCACCTATACAATCTCTCTTCTCTTAACCTTAAAATTTTGACCTCCTCTTCTAAATTTTTTCTTTCCTCTTCTAACTTCTTCCTTTCTTTTGCTTCTTCATCTGCTACTTTTTTTCTCCAGTTTTGAAATATCCTACCGCTCATAACGTTCGCGTACAATCCAACTGGTAGATGTCCTTTTACTGCTCTTTGGTCTAATACTATTTTCTCTTCTTCGTCCCACTCAACTAAAAGGCAAAATTAATTGTATATTTGTCATTGCGAGTTGAACGGAGTGAAACGAAGCAATCGCAAAACCTTGCGGTTGCTTCGCTGTCGCTCGCAATGACACAAATAATTTTGCATACCCACTTATCTGTATTAAGCCATAACTGTTTATTAAACGGATATTGAGCCTGAAAATCTAAGAGGATGTTTTAAAAGTATCCGGCGGTTAAAACCGCTACTACATAGGCGAAGTCCACTTGAGTGGACTAGTAGATTTTTAACCCACGGAGGTGGGTTTTGCTTGTGTAGCCGCGACTTACAGTCGCCAGGTAGAGTATATAATTAGACTTTAAAAATATCCTCTAACATTCCTTTCTTATTAATAGGTTCATATTTTATCAACTTATGCACTTAGGGGATGAAAATCGTAAAAATAGTAATTCTCGGTTAATGGCACAACTCAGGCACAAATAATTACACTAATAGTACTCCCATTAGCTTGCTGACCTATAAAACCGATGACCGAACAAAATCGAATTTGTATTCTTGGTGGTGGCTTTGGTGGACTTTACACCGCTTTACGTTTAGTTCAACTGGATTGGGGAGAGTCCCAAAAACCGGAAATTGTCCTAGTTGACCAAAACGATCGCTTTTTATTTTCCCCTCTTCTGTACGAATTACTTACCGGGGAAATGCAAAGTTGGGAAGTCGCTCCTCCTTATGAAGAACTTTTACAAAATACTGGTATCCGCTTTTGTAAAGCAACGGTATCTGGTATTGATACCGAACAAAAACGAGTAGAGTTACTCAATGGTTCGGAAATTTCCTACGACCGTTTAGTATTAGCGATGGGTGGAGAAACCCCCTTAGATATGGTTCCTGGAGCCATACCTCATGCTTATGCTTTCCGCACTCTTGAGGACGCTTATGCTTTAGAAGAAAGATTGCGAATACTTGAAGAGTCGGACAAAGATAAAATTCGTGTGGCAATTGTTGGCGGTGGTTACAGCGGTGTCGAATTAGCCTGCAAATTATCTGACAGACTTGGGGAAAGAGGACGTTTCCGATTAGTTGAAATGGCTGATGGAATTCTTCGCAATTCTCCAGAATTTAACCGCGAAGCTGCGAAAAAAGCTTTAGATGAGCGGGGTGTGTGGGTTGATTTGGAAACGAAGGTAGAATCGATCGCGGCTGAAAGTATTTCTTTGGAATACAAAAATGTTATAGATGAAATTCCTGTAGATTTAGTCATTTGGACTGTTGGAACGCGGGTAAGTCCTTTGGTGGAACATCTTCCCGTTAAGCACAATCAACGCGGACAAATTATCACTACGTCAACTTTACAATTAGTAGATAATCCCGATATATTTGCTCTGGGAGACTTAGCAGAAACATTTGACGCAGAAGGAAAACAAGTTCCGATCACTGCACAAGCAGCTTTCCAACAAGCAGATTATGTCGGTTGGAATATTTGGGCTAGTCTTACCAATCGTCCCTTACTTGCTTTCCGTTATCAGCATTTAGGCGAATTTATGTCACTTGGGGTAGACAACGCTACTCTTACGGGTTTGGGGATGAAAGTAGAAGGAACATTCGGATATATTGCTCGTCGTCTTGCCTATCTTTACCGTTTGCCAACTTTAGAACATAAACTAAAGGTTGGTTTTAATTGGCTAACTCGTCCTATTATAGAAACACTTTCATGAAGATAGGGAGTAGGGAGTAGGGAGTAGGGAGCAGGGTGTAGCAAGTAGAGGAGACAAGGGGACAAGGGGAAATTAATATTCTTAACTCCTAATTCCTAACTCATAACTCATAACTCATAACTCCTAACTATACTTAATCCAAAATCTAAAATCTAAAATGGTTAAAGGTGGATGAAACAGCCGAAAGTCATTTTTTTAGATGCCGTAGGAACACTCTTCGGTATTAAAGGTAGTGTTGGTGAAGTTTATAGTCAAATTGCCCGAGAATTTGGTGTTGAAACTTCACCAGCAACTTTGAATCAAACCTTTTTTCAAAGTTTTAAAGCTTCACCACCCCCAGTTTTTCCTGACACACAAGAACAAGATATTCCACAGCGTGAGTTTGCATGGTGGCAACGTATTACCAGTACCACCTTTGAACAAGCAGGTGTTTTACAGAAATTTGATGACTTTTCGGCTTTCTTTAGCGAAGTCTATATCCATTTTGGCACGGGTGAACCTTGGTTTGTTTATCCCGATGTCCTCAAAGCTTTAAATAACTGGCAAAAAAAAGGAATCGAATTAGGCATATTATCCAACTTCGATTCCCGAATTTATTCAGTTTTACAATCTTTGGAACTGCGAGACTATTTTCGTTCCATTACCATTTCCACCCAAACAGGTGCAGCTAAACCTAACTCCAAAATATTTGCGATCGCGCTCAAAAAACACAACTGTCTCCCAGACGCTGCATGGCATATTGGTGATAGCGTAAAAGAAGATTACGAAGGAGCTAGAACTGCCGGACTTAGAGGTGTTTGGCTCAATAGACAATGATGGGTAAGCAATTGTCAGTTATCTCTTGTTCCTTCCTTGTTCCCAGTCTCCGGCTGGGAATGCATCTCTGAAGGCTCTGCCTTCTTTGCATACGGTCGGCAGAGCCTCCCGTAAGGCATTCCCAGGCAGAGCCTGGGAACGAGAATATGTATGAAGTTAGATCAACCTAAAAAGCTACAGAGTCAACATCCTAGGCTCAACCAACAATTGTTAATTGTTGATTGACAACTGATTCGCTTCATCTTCTAAAATACGAACCAGGTTTGCATCTCCTGTTTGCTTCGCTACTTCCAAACGACGCTGTAGGTTGTGGTGTAAATTTGCTAAATGAGTTTTATTTAACTCCTCACTTTTGGGTAAATTGCTAGCAAATAAATTCTTATCAGAAGCAAAAATTGAATTTAGTTTTTTACGCTGCTTCAACTTCTCAACTTCTTGTGGATTCCCAGAATAATAAGCAGCACCACGATACTTTAATTCAACTGCATCGCTGGTTGCGGGAGTATATCGAGAGTAATGACACTTCCACTCTGCACCACGATATTTTCCACAGACTCCTCCAGTAATTACTTCAACTGCGACAGGAGCGTTTTCATATTTAATTCCACGATAAGTAAGTTTCATAATTCCTTGCCTCTTTATATCTCAAATAAACTAACTGAGGCGCGTTCCTTCGGCTATTCCTACTTCCGTCTTTATAAGCGAGTTAACTACCTATTTATTGTTAGCTGCAAACTAAAGATGAACGAATCACATTTCTGTATCTATTGTAACCGTTTTATTGTAAAGTCAGGGTATTTTAATAATAATTTATATTTTGTTAACAATCTAGAGGGAGCTAGCTATGTGGAATTTGTTATTAAACGCAAAGGGACGCGGAGGGAAGCGCGGAGGTACACGGAGGTAAATGACTTCTGTATTGCATTAAATAAGTGTTTTATAAAGGTTAGGACTTACGCAAAGCCCCCCTTCATAAGGGGGGTTGGGGGGATCTCAACGGCTGGAATGCTTAATTTCTCATTGCGCTTGCGTAAATCCTAAAGGTATTTTTCTAGATCAGAAAATTAAGATTCATGGTGATAAATTGTGGTACTTAATATGTATTGGTTGTGCATCGTATCGATTAGTACTTTAATTGCTGTTGAATACATAGTAATCTTTGAAGTTAAGAGGAGTTAAAGTATGTATTGAGGAGTCTAGCTTTGAAGAATAAAGTTAACGATAACAAGCATACAAGAAATAAAAGAATAAACAAAAGACTACATAAAACCAAGCCTGGAATTATTTTTAAGAAAAATATAAACTTTATTCTTTCCTGGTTTGCGGTTGAAACAGTTATTAAGTTAGTCGGCGCATTATCAATAATGTTATTGATTCTCTTCGGAATTAATACTATAGAGAAACAAATAGATAAACAAATAGATAAACCAATAGATAAACCAATAGATAAACCAATAGATAAACAAAATTGGCCGGACTTCTTAAAACCACCTTTATTGGACAAGGTTGAAGCACTAGGTATCCTTTTTGCTGCGGGCTATTTTATTGTAAATATTGAAAGTCAGCAAACACGTTCCAATTATGACGCATGGCAGGTGATTAATTCTGCGGAAGGTCAAGGGGGAAACGGTGGACGTATTAAAGCTTTACAAGATTTAAATAAGGACGAAGAAAGTTTAGCAGGTTTAACAGCAAATAGTGCAGATCTTACAGGAGTTCAGCTTCAATGGGCTGAGTTAACTAGAGCAAGATTAAAAAAAACTATTCTAAATGAGTCAGATCTTAGTAATGCGGACTTGACTAAAGCAGAACTGTGTGGAGCAAAACTCGTAGATGCAAAGCTGATTAAAGCAGACTTAAGTGGTGCTGATCTGCGTGGTGCAGATTTACGTGGTGCAGAACTGTGTGGTGCAGAACTTATTGGTGCGAAACTCAATGGTGCAAGTCTTATAGAAGCTGACTTCAGTGATACAGACCTAAGTGATGCAGACCTCACTGGTGCAAATCTGAAGCGAGCGAACTTTGAAAAAGCAAGGCTTAGTAGAACCAATTTTCAAGGTGTAGTTATTAATAACACATCATTTAGTGGTGCATATCTTAATAGTGTAAACCTGAGCGATTTAAAACTCAACGGTCTCGATTTTAGTAACTGTCAGTTGATAGATACTTTGCTAGAAGGTGTAGAACTTGTAGGTGCAAACCTGATTAATGTAAATCTGTGTGGTGCAAATCTCAAAAATGCAGATCTTAGTAATGCAAATCTGGAAAAGGCAGACCTTAGTGGTGCAGATCTTAATAATACTAGGCTTTTAGGGGTGAAAAATCTTCTTCCCGAACAAATTAAAAAAGCTAAAAATTGGCAACTAGCTAAATATGATAAATCTTTCGCTATGTCACTTGGTCTATCTCAATAAAAATAGTCATAATCAATAAACATAAAAAACTAATTTCTAATGTTTGATATTAGTAAATAGTTTTTCTCTAATTTTTCTAAATCATAAGTATACAAAAGAGAAGAATTAATCCTATGAATAAATATGCTTTAATAGTTGGAATCAATAAATATGATGACAATAAGTTGAAGAACCTTGACGTACCTGATTTTAATGCACAAAAAATAGCTAGTTCGCTAGATGATAAGGAAGAAGGTACGTTTGAAGTAAAACTTTTACCTGAGAAAGAAAAAATTACTTTAAAGGAGCTTAAAGATGAAATTGTCAATCTTTTTTATCCAAAGGGACAAGCTCCAGATACAGCTTTACTTTACTTTTCTGGATATGTACTAACAGCAAATCATGGAATTCAAGAAGTATTTTTAGCAACCAGTGACTCTGATATCTCATCAGAACGTTTGGGATTATCTCTACAATGGCTTAAAAAATTACTACAAGAAAGTCCAGTCAAAAAACAGATTATAATCTTGGATTGTTGCCACAATGAAGATAAAAGTTTAGATTTAGATAAACTACTTCCAGGTAATCAAATAGGAAAAGATAGATTTTGTATTGTTGCATTTAATAAAGATTATACTCAACTTCAGTTTAATGATAAGAATAAAAGTTGTAGCCTTCTTACGACTGTAATACTTGGTGGACTAAAAGCTCAACGAGAAAAAGAAATAAATAATAACGATTTGTTAATTGAAACTATAAAAAAATACGAAGAAAACTTAAAAAATTCTGGAGATTTTCAACGTATATATTTTGGAAAATCAATTGTTTTTTTTGAAGATGAAAAGCAGTCTGAGTCAAAATCTACTCCTGAGATAGAGTTTAAATTACAAATATCAGAATACAGCGATGAAAATACTGTAGATGGTTCAGATAAAATCTATGCAGCTAAATTAAGTTTTTATAACACTTCTTCAGAAGAAAAAGATAACTCGACAGATAAGCAAAATGATTGTCCTTATCGGGGTTTAGATTATTTTAAAGAGTCTCATCATGAATATTTCTATGGCCGTGAGGAACTAACTGACCAATTAATAGAAAAAGTACGTAATAATAATTTTCTAGCAGTAATGGGAGCGTCTGGGAGTGGTAAATCTAGTGTTCTTAGGGCTGGTTTAATTTATCAGTTGAAAAAAGGATTACGACTTTCAGAAAGTAATGATTGGGATTTTATCATTCTTCAACCTGGCAAATATCCGTTTCAGAGTTTAGCATGGGAATTTGCAAAAAAGTTTCCCGAAGATAAGCAAAAATCTAAGTTTAATGAGTTCGATCCATTATTGCAAGAAAAAAATGTTGAAGGTCTTAATATTATAATTAATCAAAGTATTTCTTCTGTCACATCAAAAGTTATCTTAGTGGTGGATCAATTTGAAGAGGTATTTACTTTAAGTGATAAAAGATATCATAAAAATAATAAAAAAAATACAGAAGAAACAGATAACAATAATGAAAATAACGAGCAAACACAATTTATTGAATGCTTATTAAGTGCGTTAGAACAGACTGATAACAAATTATGTTTGGTTATAGGGATACGAGCAGATTTTTTTGGTAAGTGTACCGAAAAGAATAGTAACCTGGCAAAAAAGATTGAGCATAATTTGGTGACGGTAACACCAATGAATGAGGAAGAATTAAGGCTAGCTATTTCTGAACCAGCAAAAAGAAAAGGTGTAACAGTAGAGAAAGAATTAGAAGATAAATTAATTAAAGATGTGGAAGAAGAAGCTAGTTTACCTTTATTACAGTATGCATTAAAACAACTTTGGAAGCATAAAGTTAATGATAAATTAACACTTTTACAATATATTAATGCAGGAGAAATAGATGGTATCTTGGAAAGAAATGCTAACGAAGTATTGGAAAATATAAAAAAATCTCCTAAAATTATTGAAAATGGAGAAACAATCGCAAAGTATATTTTTCTTCAGTTAATACATCTAGGAGATGGAACAGGAGATACTCGCAAAAAAGTTAAAGAAGACGAAATATATGAAACCAAACGTTATTCAAAATCAGAAATAGAAGAGGTCTTTAAGTATTTATTAGAAGGAAATTTAATTCTTAGAGAAGAAGAAAAACAGAGTGATGGAAAAATAACTGTCTACTTCAATTTAATTCACGACGCACTTATTCGCCATTGGTCAATTTTACATAAAATTTGGTTGAATGATTATCGCGGTAAACGTAAAATCAAGAATAATTTAAAAAAAGATGCCGATGATTGGAAAGAATATAAAGAAAAAGATTATAGAGGAGCGAAAGAGTTTTTAATTAAGGGAAAAGAACTAGATGAGGCAGAAAAATTTCTTCATGATTATGGAGATATTATAGAATTATCAGAATCAGAATTGTTGAAAGAATTTATTGAGGAAAGTCGTAAAAATAGGAATTTAAAAAAAACGAGAAGTATATTCATAGGATGTATTATATCAGTCGTAGTAATAATATTATTGTTTCTATCGTGGAATCAATGGCAAGAAGAAGAAAACAAAATACAGACAAGCGAAAGCCTTGCTTTAGCTCGTTATTCGGATGTATTATTTTCTCAAGGACAAAAATTTGATGCACTTGTTAATGGTTTACGAGCAGCAATACCATTAGAAAAAAAGAATTTAGAAACTCCACCAGAAGTAACAGATGCATTAAGACAAGCAATATTTGGAGTCAAAGAACGTAATCGTTTAGAAGGTCATAAAAGAGCAGTTTCTAGTATTAGTTTTAGTGACGATGGTAAAACATTGGCTTCTGCTAGTCTTGATAAAACTATCAAACTTTGGAATCCCGATACAGGGGAAAATACTAAAACTCTTAAAGGGCATAAAGTTAGAGTTAATAGCGTTAGTTTTAGTCATGATGGTAAAATTTTAGCTTCTGGCAGTAATGACAAAACTATTAAACTTTGGAATCCTGATACTGGTGAAAATATTAACACTCTTAAAGGGCATAAAGAAGCTATTATTTATGTAAGTTTCAGTCATAATGACAAAATATTGGCTTCTGCAAGTCTCGATCAAACGATTAAACTCTGGAATCCCGAGACTGGTGAAAATACTAACACTCTTAAAGGGCATGAAGATAGAGTTAATAGCATCAGTTTCAGTCATGATGGTAAAATATTGGCTTCTGGTAGTAATGACAGCACCATAAAACTGTGGAACGTTGACACTGGTAAAGAAATTACTACTTTAAAAGCCCATAAATCTAAAATTTATAGCGTTGTTTTCAACCATGACGGCAAAATTCTAGCTTCCGTAAGTTTTGACAGAAGCATCAAACTTTGGGATGTTTCTAATCCTCAAGATATTAAACTTGTTAAATCAATTACTGACCATGACACTCCTATTTATAGCGTTAGCTTCAGTAAGGACGATAAAACTTTAGCTTCCGCTGGACTTGACAAAAAGATAAAACTATGGAGTGTAAAAACAGGAAAAGAAATTACCACTCTCGAAGGACACGAGCATAGAATTTATCACGTCATTTTTAGTCCTGATGGCAACACCTTAGCTTCCGCTAGTGCTGATAATACAATCAAACTATGGGATGTCACAAATCGAGATATTACAACTCTCAGACAGCATAACGATAAAGTATTTAGCGTCAGTTTTAGTCATGATGGTAAAACTTTAGCTTCCGCAAGTGATGACAAAACCATTAAGCTAGTGGATGTTTCTACGGGTGAAGTTAAACTGACACTAAAAGGGCATGAAGATAGAGTTAATAGCGTTAGTTTTAGCCCTGATGACAAAACCTTAGCTTCCGGTAGTTTTGATAATACTATAAGACTTTGGGATATTTCCACAGGTAAAGAAATTAATCAGCTTAAACAGCACCACGATTGGATTAATAGTGTAAATTTCAGCCCTGATGGTAAAATATTGGCTTCTGCGAGCGATGATAAAACGATCAAACTTTGGGATGTTAACACCAGTGAAGAAATAAAAACTCTCAAAGGACATGAAGATAGAGTTAGTAGCGTCAGTTTTAGCCCCGTTAGCGTAGCGACTCCGAAGGAGTTTGGTAAAACCTTAGCTTCCGGTGGTTTTGATAAGACCATCAGAATTTGGAATGTCAAAACTGGTGAAAATACTAAAACTTTTACAGGACATAAAGATGCCGTCTATAATATTAGCTTTAGCCCTGATGGCAACACCTTGGCTTCTGCTAGTTATGACAACACCATAAAACTTAGGGATGTTTCAACAGGTAAAGTAAAACTAACCCTTAGAGCGCATACTGCTGCTGTCTATAGTCTTAGTTTCAGTCCCGATGGTGAAACCTTAGCTTCTGGGAGCGATGATAAAACCATCAAACTTTGGGATGTTGACACCGGTGAAGAAAAAACTACACTCGCTGGACATACACGTAGAGTTAACAGCCTTAGTTTCAGCCCAGATGGTAAAATCTTAGCTTCTGGGAGCGATGATAAAACTGTGATTCTATGGAATTTAGGTAGCGAAGCAAAAAGGCAAACTTCCTGGTACTTAAATGTAGATGAATTAACAAAGCGTGGTTGCGATCGCGTTAGTGGTTATTTGCAAAATAATCCCAATGTAAGTGAGAATGACAGCCATTTATGTTATGGGATAAGTAATTCACGAATAGAGAAAGGACTTTCAGCACAAGTCGTAAGTCTGTTAAAACCAAATATTAATAAACTCTCAAAACTTCTACCTCTTCTCCAACATTAACCAATTTCTTCCCCACTTCTAAAACAGCTAAAGCATTGGTTTGAGCCAAATTAATCAAATTCCCAGAACTTTTATTTCCACCTGCAACGCTAAATTCGTAAATCCCGTCAACTAAATCTAACTTTCCCCAAATGTAAGTTTCGCGTTTACCGTTGGAACTGATATTTTCACGAGTTTGCGCTTTGATAAATTTGGGTTTCCAACCTTCCGCAATGCCGGAACATTTTTTGATTACTGGTTGTACAAAACGCCAATAACTGACTAAAGCTGAAACCGGATTTCCCGGTAAACCAAAGTATATTGCACCATTCGGAATATTGAAAGTAGCTACAGTTAAAGGTTTACCCGGCTTCATTGCTACAGAACTGACTTTGATTTCTCCTCCGAGAGATTCTAAAATCTGTTCGACGTAATCGTAATCTCCCACCGAGACACCACCGGAAGAAAGCACCAGATCGGCATTTGCGATCGCGTCTGCAATTGCTCCTTTGAGTGCTTCAGGTTCATCCTTGATAATTCCTAACATCAAAGGTTCCCCCCCAGATTGTTTTACCAACGCAGCTAAAGCGTATTGATTGGAATCTACAATTTGTCCCGGTTGTAAAGTTTGTTCGGGTGTTACGAGTTCGTTACCAGTAGACAAAATTGCTACACGCGGGCGGCGGTAAACGTTTAAGTGCGTGCATTGTGCGGCGGCTAAAATAGCTATTTCTGGAGCATTCAGTTGAATTCCTGCTGGTAATAACTCTGCTCCAGCCTGGTAATAAGCAGCACGATGTCTGACAAATTCTTGAGGATTTGGGGCTTTGAGGATAAAAACGCGATCGCCTTCTTTGCGGGTATTTTCCTGCATTACTACCGTATCTGCACCTTTAGGCATTACCGCACCTGTGAAAATCCGCGCCGACTGTCCCGATTGAATGTTAGATTGAGGTTGGTAGCCTGCGGGGATATCCTCAACAAGTATTAAAACCGCTGGCTTTTCCTCACTTGCTTGTTGTACATCTTGATAAATGACCGCATAACCATCCATTGCCGAATTATCCCAGTGAGGAAAATCGAGTTGACTGGTAACGGGTGAAGCTAGAATACGTCCGGTAGCTGCTAATAAATCGACGGTTTCTATATCTTTTTGATGATTTAAAGGTTTGACTAGATTAAAGATAATATTTTCTGCTTCGTTTACTGAGAGCATTTAGATTAACTCCAACTAATTATCTATTTAATAAAACATTACAACTATTTTTAAAGACTTTTTAAAGATTCTTTTTTTTGCTGTAGAACTTACTGATACAGCTATATTTAAGGGAAAACACCCAAGCATAAATCAATAAAACTTAAGTAAAAAGAGCATATAAAAGTTATCAATATTTGAAATATGAAAAGTAAAGGGGTCGCGTATATTTTATGGTTTTTGTGTACTTTTAGTTTATTCGGCGCTCAACGTTTTTATTGTAAAAGGTATATTAGTGGGTTCATTTATCTATTTAAGCTGATGTGCAGCTAAATTATATAATGCGAAAAAATGAAAGCATTGTAGTGCGAGCATCTTGCTCGCTAGTATTATACAAATTAAGTGCGTAACAGCTTACCTTGGGATTTTTCGGTATAGGACAGATTATAGATTTATTTATTATCCCAAGTATGGTAGATGAAGAAAATTTGAAATTCCAAGCGTTATACGGGTATCAAAATTTTAATTATAGCGGTAATGCTCAAGTTACTAGAAATATTGGCAATTCCAAAAATCATGTATCTATAAATACTGAAAACAAGAAAGTATCAGATACGATAAAAATTCTGCAATTAGCAAAAAGCAATGGTGGAATGATATCTCTTTCAGATTGCGTTCTTGCTACTGGAAAAGAAACTACACAGGTAAAGCAGACGCTTGAAAAGATGTGTAAAGATGAATTGATAGAAATTACGAATCTTCCGAATTCAGGAGCTATAGTTTATAAATTGCTTTAAACGGGTTTAAAACGATAAAAATATAATTGATATTAGATATTTTAAAATAGTATTTGGCATTTTTAACTATTATGTATCTTTAATTACATTTTGCTCAAGATAATTAGCAATTTCAGCTTTATTCATGTTTCCTTGAGCTACTTGCATTACCAGATTATATATTTCTTCATTACCCATATTCAAATCATAGCCATTCAACCTTAAAAAAGTATCCATGACCGCAAAGGCAGTTCTTTTATTACCATCAATAAAAGGATGATTTTTAGCAATATGAAATAAATAAGCAGCAGCTTGCTCGTAAATTGTGGGGTGTAGATATTCCCCAAAAAATGTCGCTTGCGGTTGCGCTAATGCAGACTCTAACAAGCCTTCATCTCTAACACCAGCAGTACCACCAAATTTCTCTACCTGTCTTTGATGGATTTTTAATACTACACTTTTATTGACAAAATTAGGAGTCAGCAAGACGACGGTAAACCTCCTCTCTTTCGCGCTCGGAATCTAAGTAAGCGTTCCAGACTTCGCTGTTGTGCGAACTAGCTTGATCCTGTCTAAAAGAACGGATAAAATCGAGTAGTTCGGTTAGCTTCGATTCTGGGATATGTTCTAATTCTTGAATAATTTGCTCTTTAACAGTCATTTTTCTACCTAATACCATAGTTTTAGTTTACAAATTAAGATTTTTTCCACATCCGCTTTTAATGCAATTCCGCGATGAAAATTATCCCCATTTGGGATAAAAACCTTTGTAGAACCGATCGCCAACGAAAAATTTGATTCGCAACTAAAATTATTCTACATAATAATATTTTATTTCTTCCCCTATTCCCTACTCCCTA
>NZ_JAYGHM010000023.1:0-5944 GCF_034931125.1 Rivularia sp. UHCC 0363
ACCTATAGCTCGTTCATTATTGCCTTACGTCCTCAAAGGTATCATCGAACTGATAAAAGTTCCCGATTTACCTTTTAAGATCGGTGACGGTCAAGATGCATCGGTTGCAGAATCAGAACCAGAAGCACCATCTGGACCTTTGATAGCCTGTGTGGATGACAGCCCGCAAGTTTGTCAAATGCTCGAACAAATTCTTGTTCCTCAAGGACTGCGATTTATTAAAATTCAAGACCCCGTACAGGCTTTACCAATCTTGATCGAAAATAAACCAGACCTGATTTTCTTGGATTTAGTAATGCCGGTTGCTAGCGGTTATGAAATTTGCGCTCAATTACGCCGGATTTCAGTGTTTGCGAATACACCAGTAATTATACTTACAGGCAGCGATGGTTTATTTGACAGAGTTCGTGCCAAAGTCGTGGGTTCCACGGATTTTATTACAAAGCCTGTAGTTGCCGATAAAGTACTGGGGGTTATCCGCAAGTATATCCAGCCTCAATCGCACAATAAGGGTAATTCAAATACACAGATGTCATTTGGACATTCTTAATTTACTTATTTTTATCAGCAAAATTCTTGCCAATAAATGCCTATTTCTATATTAGCGTTGTAAAAAAAATTAAATCTAGATAGAGTCAAGCATAAGTGTTTACATTGAAGTTAAATTAACTTCATATGCATAAAAATTAGAGAAAGCTCAAGTTTGAATTTTCTGATTTTAATGCTCAATAGCCGTTTTTTCGTTGTTAAATAAAATTGATAGGTAATTGCTATGAGTACTATTTTGGTTGTTGAAGACGGTTTAACTGATATGCAGGTGATTAGCCGTTATTTAGAGCAAGCAGGCTATAGCGTCATGGGGGCGAAAAGTAGTGAAGAGGCTCAGGAAAAAATTACTCAAAAAAAACCTGATGTAATTTTTCTGGATGTGATTTTACCTGGGAAAAGTGGTTTTGAAATTTGTCGAGAACTTAAAAATAATCCCGATACCAGCACTATTCCAGTCGTTTTCTGCTCTACAAAAAATACAGATGTAGATAAAATGTGGGGTGATATGTTAGGTGCTTACGCTTTTCTTTCCAAACCCGTACAAAAGGAAGAATTGGAAGGAGTTCTACAAAAATTGAAGAGATAGCTCATAGATTAACAATACGAATCAACACGTATAAGGAACAATAGTCTTGGATAGTTCAGAAAAGTTTTTAAGCTTTAACTTAGGTATCAAAAATACAGCAATCATTTCATTGGAAAACGTCACAGAAATTTTACCTGTATCTTTGAATGAAGTCTGCTGCGTTCCACAGATGCCAAGCTGTGTATTTGGTATCTATAATTGGCGCGGTGAGATGCTTTGGTTAATTGATTTAGAAGCAATGTTAGGCTACTTACCGTACTCTTATGGTAGTAATTTTGTTTCAAAAATGATGGCGATTATCTTGGAGAAAGAAGGTAAATCCTTGGGATTGTTGGTACGGCAAATTATGGATATTGAAGAATTTAACTTGGAAAAAATGAAGCCACCATCACCTGAATTGGTTTCTCAAGAAGTTGCTCCTTTTTTGCAAGGGTATTTTATAAATTCTTCAGAAGAAATGATTGTCAATTTAGATGCTTCGGCAATTATTCAATCTCCTTTATGGTCAATTCATAATTAACAAAATAGGTAATGGGTAATGGGGAATTGAAAAACATTAAATCGGTACACCGAGTTTTTCCAAAAATTAAATGAGAACCCTATAGCCATAAAACTATTTTTTCCTAACTTGTAGCAAATTCAAATACTCAAATAAATTTAGGTGCCTTCAATGACCAGCGTATATCAAGAAAATAACGAAAACGGACATCATTTCGATAATATTGAAAAGTCTGATAAATCCAGCGAATATAATCAACAAGCGGCAAATTCAAACAGTATCGAGCAGCAATTTAAAAATTGGCGATCGCAGTTAACTTCAATTCTCAGTCAAATTCGTCAAGTCAAGCACTTTGATGAATTAGTGCAAGTCACAACCGCAGTAGTTAAAGAGAAAATCAAAGCCGACCGAGTGCTGATTTATCGCTTTGATTCTTCATCTTCGGGTGTTGCGATCGGGGAATCAATTGCCAAAGGTTGGACACCTGCAATGGGTGAAACTCTGCCGACGATGGTTTTCGGGTTGGAAGCAAGAGAAGAATATCTAGAAGCTGTTTGTATAAAAGATATTGCGGAAATTGAACTAACAGCTTACAAAGCTCAACTCTTAGAAAAATTCCAAGTTACAGCTAGTTTAAGTATTCCGATTTTATTTGCAGGTGAAATTTGGGGATTGTTAGCGATACACAGTTGTACAGCACCACGTCCGTGGGAAGAATCAGAAATTAGTTTGCTAACTCAAATTACCGCTGAAATTACTCACAAACTGCAAAGCTTTGAATTGCAAACAAAAATAGACCGGCAAGCACAAGAGTTTAAATCGATATCAAAGGTTATTGATAAGATTCAGCTAGCTTCTAGTTTGGATAAGTTATTCCGTACAACTACCCAGGAAGTTCGCGAAATAATTAAATGCGATCGGTTAGCAGTTTATCGCTTCAATGCTGATTGGAGTGGGGAATTTGTAGCGGAATCTGTGGCAAATGGTTGGATTACACTTGTCGGTCCCGGTATCAAAACTGTTTGGGAAGATACACACTTACAGGAAACTCAAGGGGGACGCTATCGTCAGCATGAAAGTTATGTCGCGAATGATATCTATGAGATGAATCATGCACCCTGTCACATCGAGATTTTGGAACAGTTCCAAGTTAAAGCTTATGTAATTGTGCCGTTATTCTCAGGACAGAAATTATGGGGTTTACTAGGTGCTTATCAAAATAGCGGTGCTTATGAATGGCAACAAGACCAAGTTAAATTGTTACGTCAAATTGCGATTAACTTGGGTGTAGCTGTATCGCAAGCAGAATTCGTACAGCAAACCGAAGAGCAATCGCGACAGTTAGCTAAGACAGCAGAACGTCAGCAAAGTTTAATTAGCTTGACTCGTAAAATTGGAGAAGGACTTACACAAAAAGTTGCCGATTCCTCGCAATTTAATGTAATTTTGCAAACAACTGCTTATGAAGTCCGTCGTTTACTACAAACTGACCACACTGTTGTTTATCGTTTTAATGAGGATTGGAGCGGTGAATTTATTGCAGAATCTATAGGTAAAAACTGGAAATCTTTTATAGAAAAGGAAATTGATCAAGCTTTATTAAAAGAGAACGGTCATTGCGACTCGATTCGCAGCCTTGAATCAATCTATAAAGAAGGAGATACTTATCTGCAAGATAATCAAGGAGGTCGTTATAAACAAAGAACTAGCTTTGTTGTTAATGATGTAGAAAAAGCAGGATTTCCTCCTTGCTACATGGATTTATTAGAGCAATTTGAAGCCAAAGCTTATCTTACCGTTCCAATTTTTCAAGGCAATAAACTTTGGGGATTGTTAGCAAGCTATCAACATTCCGGAACCCGCGACTGGGAAGAATTTGAAGTCACTGCAATGGAACAGATTGCCGTGCTGTTGGGAGTTGCGATTCAACAGACGCAAACATTGGATAAATACGAGCAGCAATCTGAAAAAATGGTTAAAGCCGTACAGCGCGATCGCGCTTTAGCCAAAGTAATTGACAAAATCCGCCAATCTCTGGACATTGAGAGCATCTTCTTAACTACTACTCAAGAGATGCGGTCACTGTTAAATACTGACCGTGTAGCCGTATATCGACTTAACCCTGACTACACCGGAGAATTTGTTTCCGAATCTGTAGGTGCTGGCTGGCTTCCTTTGGTAGAAAGACAACATCAAATTCGGCGTTTGCAAGAAAGTATTAACAGTTGTAATCGAATGCGAACTTTGTTTAAAACTAGCGAGATTGAAACAGGTTCTGCTGACCCCTACTTACAAAGTAATTTATCGGGGAATATAGGCGAAAAACAATCCTATGTCGTTGCTGATATATACGCTAAAGGATTTAACGATTGTTACCTTCAGGTGTTAGAACAATATCAATGTAAAGCTTACGCGATCGTCCCGATTTATCAAGGGAAAAAACTCTGGGGAATGCTTGCAGCTTATCAGAATGACGGCCCCCGTGAATGGGAAGAAGTAGAAGTTAACCTATTGACACAAATTGCAACCCAGCTAAGTGTAGCCCTACAACAAGCTGAATTCCTCCAACAGTTACAGGCTCAATCGTCACAAGTAGCAGAAGCAGCAGCTAGAGAGAAACAAGCTAGAGAATCTTTGCAAACAGGAGCAATGCAACTCTTAGCAGCAGTTAGACCCGCTTTAAACGGAGATTTGACGGTACGTGCGCCCATTACCGAAGACGAGCTAGGTACCATCGCCGATGCTTACAACAACACCTTACAAGCATTGCGGCAAATCGTCTTACAAGTACAGTCAGCAGCTCAACAAGTTGCGGAAACTTCTGCAAAAAGCAACCTGTCACTGACCGGATTGACAGAGCTAGCGCAACAACAATCAAGAGAAATCAGTGGGTCTTTAACCGAGATTCAGCAGATGGTTGATTCTACCCAAGAGGTGGTAGCAAATGCCGAATCAGTACAGGCTGCGGTTCAAAAAGCCAACCAAACCGTAGATTCTGGTGATGCAGCCATGAACATGACTGTAGAAGCCATTCAGGCAATCCGCGAAACTGTTGCTCAAACTGGTAAAAAGATTAAGCGACTGAGTGAATCCTCCCAGAAGATTTCTAAAGTAGTAAGTTTGATTAGTAACTTCGCCACTCAAACCAACGTACTGGCACTAAACGCAGCAATTGAAGCCACCCGTGCTGGTGAATACGGTAAAGGTTTTGCAGTGGTAGCCGATGAAGTGCGATCGCTATCTCGTCAGTCAGCAGCAGCAACCATCGAAATTGAAAAACTAGTCCAAGAAATCCAAGAAGAAACGGGTGAAGTTGCAGTAGCAATGGAAACAGGTATTCAGCAAGTAATAGAAGGGACAAATTTGGTCAACGAAACCAGACAAAACCTCAACGACATTGTGGATGCAACAGCCGAAATCAGCGAACTACTCGAAAGGATTACCGATGCAACCCAAACCCAAATGCTGCAATCGGTATCAGCCACAGCATCCATGAAGGACGTAGCCCAGATTTCCAAAAAGACTTCCACAGAAGCTAACAGTATTGCCACAGTCTTCCAACAGTTATCTGAAATGGGACAGGAATTGTTAACAAGTGTAAGTAAGTTTAAAGTCAACTAACAAAAAGTTAGGAGTTAAGAGTGAGGAGTTAGGAGTTAAGAGTTAGGAGTTATATCAGGACTTACGCATGAGTAACAGAATAATATTTTTTATAAATTTGTAATGACTGCGTAAGTTCTATATATTTCAAACCCTAACTAAAAACTTCTAGTTCACAAAACTCATCTTGTAGGGTGCTGTGACACTTCGCTTGATTTCTAACGCAATAATAAGGTTTATGTGTCACGCACCTTCTCATAGTCCTGAATAAGCTTGGCTTTAACAACGGGAGGATAACTCTTGGCAACAAGTATTATACAAAATAAAAGTTTTGATTTTGCTTTAAAAATAGTTCATCTTTACAGCCAACTTCAACAGCATAAGGAATATGTAATTTCTAATCAATTACTTAAATCCGGGACAAGTATTGGAGCCAATGTTGAAGAAGCTAGTGGAGGTCAAAGTAGAAAAGACTTTCTAGCAAAAATGTATATTGCCTACAAAGAAGCTAGAGAAACCAAATATTGGTTACGACTATTACAACATTCTAATTTAGTAAATCTTGATGTAACCCAAGAACTTATATACATAGATGAAATCATTCGCATTTTGAGTTCAATAGTCAAAACAACAGAGCAATCAATAAATAAATCACACGAAAATAATAAGTCAAATAACTCCCAACTCCTAACTCCCAACTCCCAACTCCC
>NZ_JAYGHM010000023.1:6069-89691 GCF_034931125.1 Rivularia sp. UHCC 0363
CACATCATGATCACCGACTCTTCGATCCGCGAACAAGGATATATTTATTTTCTTAGCGAAGCTCCAGAATTGCTGCAAACTATTGAGCAAGAACTTTTTAGTTTGGTTGAGGAGCGAAGTACTAATAAAGTACATAATTTGATGCGAGCTACTCACACGCTTAAAGGTGGTGCTGCAAATGTTGAATTAGAATCAATTACTAAAATAGCTCATTCTTTAGAAGATGTTTTTAAGGCTTTATATAATCCGGAAGTAGAAATTGATTCTCATTTGCACTCTTTACTTTTACAGGCTTTTGAGTGTTTACAATTGTGCTTAACTTCGGAAATGACGGGGACTAAAATTGATGATGATGAGTTGATGCAGCGGGCTGCTTCGGTATTCACACATTTACAGGAAAAACTCGGTGATGCGTTTGGTGCTGAAGCTCATATTCCTACTTCTGAGGAGTTGGGTTTTGATATCGTCTTATCAATTTTTGAAACAGGTGTAACTCAACGGATAGATAGTATTCAAGAATTACTCAAAAATCCTCCCGCGACTGCCGAAGTTGCTACTTTTTTACGTACTCAAGCTGAAGTTTTTACTGGATTGTCTGAGTCTTTAAATTTACCTGGATTCGGTCAAATAACTCAAGCGATTATTGCTGGATTAGAGGCTAATCCCTCTCAAGCCTTGGAAATTGCTAAAATTGCTAATCGCGATTTACAGCAAGCACGGAAAGCAGTTTTAGATGGCGATCGCGAACGTGGTGGAGAACCTTCACAAGCTTTACTTGCTTTTTCATTACCTGGAGCAATTAGTTCTCAGGATGAGACGGATGATTTATCTCTATCACAAAATGAATTATTAAAAACTGAATCTTTTTCTACATCTTTTAAAAGCGAGATCGAACAATTATACGAATTTTTTACAAAAGGGAATATCGATAACGAACCCCTGAAGCCGAAATCTGCAAAATTTAATTTAAAAGTAATTCGATGTCTTTTAGGTTGGTTTAACAATGAGTTAGATATTCCGGAAGAAAACCTTGGGTTACATCTACTTATTCCTAAGAACAATGTTGAAAAATCTATGGAATATATAGAAAACTGGCTGCAAGAGTTTCTGGAATACTTGCAAGATGATTCGGATAGTACTAACCTCTGCCTCTATCGTCTTGGTGGTGTTTTAACTGTACTTTTAGCAGTAGCCAAATTTAAATACTATCAAAATAATTTAGATGATTTTTCAGTAATTGAAACTTTACAAATAAAAATTTCTGATATTGCAAAAGAGTATAAAAAATATTCTCCCGTGATCGTTAAAGAAAAAAATTGGCTTGATAGTCCCAAATTAAAAAAATTATTGGAAATTAAACAAAATTCTCCGGTAATTGCTCTAAATCAAGATGAAAATATTGTAGAAGCAATCTGGGGAGAAGAAGTAAATTCTAATATCAATAATGATATTACTGAAGATACAGCAACTAGATTTGAAGATGGCTTAGAAAATGGACTTACTAACTCCAAATCATTACCAATAGTCCATGATAATCATATAGATGAAGATCCTAAGACAATTATTCAACTTGCGACTAATTCAATAGCCCAAACTGAACATAAAATAGCAGAAAAATCACCAACGACTGCTAGAAATTCTAAATTACCAACATTTGTACGTGTAGATGTAGAAAGTTTACAGCGGCTTAATTATTTAGCAGGTGAATTGCTAATTTATCAAAAGCGTCGGACTTCCCAGGATGAACAGCTTAAACAAACAATTAAGCAGCTATCCGAAAAGCTACAAAAACATCAACAAACTTTAGAAGAATTACGGGAATTACCTTTACAGTCTCAAAAAGCAGTATCGCTAAAGACCTTAAATGTTGGCTTTGTGGACTTTGATTCTCTAGAAATGGATGACTACACTGAGTTTCATTTAGGACTGCACGAAGCTACCGAACAAGCAATCCAATTACAGGAAATTTTAGAATCAGCAGATGTAATTATTCAGCAATCTAGTCAAATTCACGATAAAAAACAGCGATTAACGCTTGGTATTATTGATAATTTGGTCGAAGCAAGAATGTTACCTCTAGGTAATATTTTGAATCGTTTCCCTCAAATGGTGCAAAATCTCAGTAACGTTCACGGTAAAAATGTTGAATTGCGGCTGAGTGGTGGTTCCGTTTTGGTAGATAAAGCAATTGCTGAAAAGCTTTACGAGCCATTATTGCATTTGGTGCGTAACTCCTACGATCATGGGATTGAATCAGCAGAAGTTCGTCGCGATCGCGGTAAATCAGAGCAAGGTTTAATCGAAATTTGTGCTTACAATCGAGGTTCTCAGACTGTCATCGAAGTTCGAGATGATGGTGGAGGATTGAATTTTGAGAAAATTCGCAATAAAGCAATTGAATTAGGATTTTTACATCAAGATCAACAATTTAATCAGTACGATTCAAACTTGATGGAAGAAGAATTACTAAATTGTTTATTTGCTCCAGGATTTTCGACTGCTGGTAAAGTTAGCGATATTTCCGGACGGGGTATTGGGTTAGATATTGTCCGCGCTCAATTGCGATCGCTCAACGGTTCGATCGCAGTTTACTCACAACCCCAGCAAGGAACAACATTTGTATTAAAAATTCCTTTTTCTATGACTACTGAAAAGTTAATGATAGTTCAAACGGGAGGTGCTGCTTACGCACTGTTATTAGACAGTATTGCCAAAATATTGCTTCCATCTCCCGACCAAATTAAACAGTTTGAAAACAAAAAAGTTCTTTACTGGAATACAGGTAAGGAAGAACGCATGGTAAATCTGCTCAACTTTTCAGATTTAATGCAATATCATCGCTCGTTCAACACTGAAAATACATTACATCATCAATCTATAATTAATAATACGGACAAAACTGTAAATCCCATCTTATTACTACGTAGCAATGACCAAATTTTAGGTTTAGAAATTGACCAAATAATCGGCGAGCAAGAATTGGTAGTTAGACCTTTAGGTCAAGCAATTGCTCCACCAAAATATGTTTACGGTTGTAGTAGTTTGGCTAATGGGAATTTAATCCTAGTGATTGATGGTACTTTGTTACCATCAGTGGGCGAAATGCAGGCATCAATTGATTATATGGTATTACCGTCAGCGGGTTCTGCACATAAGACTTTACAAATGTCCGGAGAAATTGTTGCATCTAAAGCGCTACTTACTGCTTCTAAATCTACAAATAATCTTCAAATTACTTCCGGGAATTCAGTCAAATCTTCAAAAGTAGTTTTAGTAGTAGATGATGCGATTAGTTTGCGTCAAACTATTTCATTAACTTTACAAAAATACGGTTATAAGGTGATACAAGCCCAAAATGGAGTAGAAGCGTTAGAAAAACTACAGCACTATTCTAAAGTTGATTTAGTGATTTCTGATTTAGAAATGCCCCGAATGAATGGGTTTGAATTATTAAGCAACCTACGTCAAAGTACGGACTTAGCCAATGTACCCGTAATTGTTTTGACTTCTCGGAGTGCGGAAAAACATCGTCAGCTTGCGGAAGCATTAGGCGCAAATGCTTATTTAACCAAGCCTTATTTGGAACATGAGTTTCTTTCTAAAGTCGAGCAATTGGTAATGAGTAATTGATCTAAACTCCTATACGGTGAATATTAATTTGTAGTCTATTTGACTTACCTCTGAAATATTAAACTTTCCTGATTGAAGTAATTTTGATCTCAACCTGATTTATTTAATAAATCGGGTTTTTTACGTTATTTGCTCGTAAGTAATTCAACATAGTAATAAATATATGATGTCGCGATCGGGAAACTGATGCTAACATCGTGAATCTAGATATATCTACGATACTTATACTTCACTGTCCCATATGATGTTGATGCGTCGGATGCTTTATTGGGTAGCTCTTAGCCTACTTGCTGGATGTTCTTCTGTCGAAATCACTCAACCAATATCTCCAGTGCCGGAAACTCCCTTACAAACCACTGAATCCGTGACGCGCTCTTATCATTCACCTTTGGAACAACGAGTAATTGCTGAAATGAATCAGGCTCGGACAAATCCAAAAGCTTATGCTGCTATATTAGAAGACTATAGAAAACGCTTTGAAGGTAAACGGGTCAAAATTTCTCAAAATGTTTATTTGATCACTCAAGAAGGTGTTCCTGCCGTTGATGAAGCTATTAACTATCTAAAAACAGTTGCTCCCGCACCTCCTTTAACTGCTTCCAAAGGAATGTCTTTAGCAGCCAAGGATCATGTTAAAGATCAAGGCCCTAAAGGTATCGTCGGTCATAACGGTAGCGATAATAGCGACCCTTTTAAACGTTTGAATCGCTACGGAAAATGGCAAGTTACAGCAGGTGAAAATATCAGCTACGGTTCCCATACCGCAAGGGATATTGTCATGCAGTTAATTATTGATGATGGAGTTAGCGATCGCGGTCATCGAGTAAATATGTTTAACCCCGATTTTAAAGTATCGGGTGTTGCTTTTGGAATTCACACCACCTACAGGCAGATGTGCGTTATCACCTACGCTGGAGGATATCAAGAAAACTCAGTTTAATTACCAACTAAAAGTCTAACTCCTAATTTCTAACTGCTAACTGCTAACTCCTAATTCCTAACTCCTAACTCCTAACTCCTAACTCCTAACTCCTTCCCCGATGCACCTCAACGTTTATACTCAAGGTCAAGGCTTCCCGATTCTCTGCTTACACGGACATCCCGGTTCGGGTTCGAGTCTTTCTGTATTTACCGATAGTTTATCAAAGCGCTTTCAAACTATCGCTCCAGATTTACGTGGATACGGTAAAAGCCGCTGCTATGAAAATTTTGAGATGAATGACCATTTAAGCGACTTAGAAGCTCTTTTAAACCGCTTTCAAATTGAAAAATGCTTGGTATTGGGATGGTCTTTGGGCGGCATTTTAGCTATGGAACTAGCGCGGCGACTCCCACAGCGCGTAAATGGGTTGATTTTGGTAGCTACAGCGGCAAGACCTCGCGGTAATCATCCACCCATTTCATGGCAAGACAATCTCTATACAGGTATTGCTGCTCTTTTAAGTTTAGTAAATCCCAATTGGGAGTGGAATATTGATACCTTTGGCAAGCGTTCTCTTTTTCGCTACTTAATTCAACAACATACCCCTACTGCTTACAGCTATATTGCCTCATGTGCCATACCGGCTTACTTCCAAACTTCCAACTATTCAACTCGCGCTCTTTATTCCGCAATCAGAGCCGGATACAACAAAGTTGACGACTTAAGCCAAATTCAATGTCCCTCCTTAGTTCTCGCGGGTACGGAAGATAGGCACATCACATTTGAAAGCAGTTTGGAAACTTTTCAACACCTACCAAATTCTCAACTGCATCGTTATCCAAACACCGCTCATCTGTTCCCGTGGGAAATTCCCCATCAAGTATTAAGCGATATTGACTGTTGGTTGAAGGATAATCCGCATATACAATTTTAGATTTTAGATTTTGGATTTGTGGTTTCTCGTTTTCTCGTTCCCAGGTTCTACCTGGGAATGCAGTTCTAGAGGCTCTGCCTCCAGTCCTAATAAGAGGCAGAGCCTCATGCAATGTATTCCCAGGCAGAGCCTGGGAACAAGTAAGTCTGAGAACAAGTATAAAACTATAATATCGAAATAATGAAACACAAAGTATAACAAAAGTCAAGCCAAAATCGATTATTCATACCTTATGCTTCATTTTTTTTAGAAAACGGTGCCTGATAGAGAAAGCTTTCAGCGAAACTTCAAAAACCTGAATGCTGAAAGCTTTTAATTACATTTGACCGCTAAAGACAGGCTTTACTTTGCGGTCAAACCATTCCCCCAAGTCTTCAGAGATAGTTAAAACTTTTGGTTTACAACGCTTAACATCAACTTTAATACCCTGCGCTCCTTCTAGTTCCAGGTCTTCTACGTAACCCTTCACAGAAGCTTTAGCTTCCGTACCATCTAGAAACGGACCGAAATAATAAGTACACTTAGGATTTTGAGTAGCAATCTCTACCCACCAAGCCAAGCCAAAGTTATCAAAAATGTTCGTAGCAAATTCTTTGAAAGCATTTCCAATTGTGTTCATGGTTGTTGCTAATTACTAAAGTTGATAGTAGGTATTAAAGAGCTATACTGACGGTTTTTCCCTTCACACTTCTTTATACTCTTTTATATACGGTTTTTGGAAGGGGTTTTTGACAAATTTTCTAAGTAAAGCGTATCATTCCAGCGCTGACGATAAATTTCGTACAGTACCATACCAGCCGCAACTGAAGCGTTGAGGCTAGGAGTTTTGCCTTTCAAGGGAATTGACACTAAAGCATCGCAGCATTTTTGTGTCAGCATACCCAAACCATCACCTTCAGAACCAATAACTAAAGCAATTGGGGAACCCTTAAAATTTACTGTATGTATCGGCTGGCTAGAAGAACTAGCAGTACCATAAATCCAAAAACCAGCAGTTTTCAAATCTTCTAAAGCACGACTGAGATTAACTACTCTAGCCACAGCAAAATTATCTAAAGCACCAGTGGCTACCTTCATGACTGTAGAGGTAATACCAACTGCTCTACGCTGTGGAATTACTAAACCTTGGGCCCCAATTGACTCGGCTGTACGAATGATTGCTCCTAAATTGTGGGGATCGGTAATTCCGTCAGCCACAACTATTACTGGGGTATCAGTGGCAGCCAAAGCTTTTTCGATCAAATCGTCCAAGTCAAAATAGTCGTAAGGAGCAATTTGTGCAGCTACTCCCTGATGATTAGCATTTTTAGTAATTTGGTCTAAGCGGCTGGGTTCAACTTCATCTATTACTGTCCCATTCCCTTTGGCTTGCAAAAGCAGATCGTGGAAACGGCGATCGTAGCGCAAACGGGAAGTAATCCAAACTCGATTGAGACGACCTTGGTTTTCCAAAGTACTCAAAACTGGATGACGACCGTAAATTAAATCGCTATTTTCTGATTCTTCTGTAGATGATGGAGATTCAAAATTAGAACTATTTTGACGAGGCTTATCAATTATAGAACTACGATCTCTATCTCTAGTACCATTAGGTAGAGATGAAAAACGCTTACCTTTTAGTTTTAAAGGTTGTGGGCGATTTTCGTCATTAACATTAATTTTGATTTTTCTTGGTTTGTCTATCATATGGTTATTTGGTAGAGCTAAGATGTAGGGTATCTTCTCTCACATTTTTTTACCGAACATTGTCCATTATGGACATTCAAGAGTCATATATTCTGCTACGACTCTATTCTATGATGAGTTTTTGCAGAAGTTCGCTCAATCGTTCGGTATCGGTGAGATATAAATAGCCAATCAAAGTTTCTAGACTGGTGGCTTGTCGGTATGTTTGAGGATCTACACGCTTGGGACGACCTGTGGCGGCGTTACGACCCCTGCGGACAATTTCTAATTCATTGTTGTTAAGATGCGGAATGAGTAAGTTTAACATTTTCGCTTGCTTTTCGGCTCTTACTTGTGACACTACCAAAAGATGATAATTTTCTACCCGTCGGGGTGGTAGCAAGTAATATCTTCTAATATACAGTTCGTAAACTGCATCGCCTAAATAGGCAAGAGCAGTAGGAGAAAGCTGCCGTAGTTGCGATACAGAAAGTTGAGGTAAAAACTGTTCTGCATTTGATCTCGATCCATATAAATCAAATGAATCCTTGCGGACATTTTCACAACCTGAATTTAAAAGATCTTCCTCCTTGGATTTCACAACTTAATCATTCCTGATACGGTTAATAATTATCTTACTTATGATGACTTTAAAAAAAATTAGTTACTACTCGTTCGTTATTGTCGTACTGGTTAGTAATTATTGCCGTTATTGTTACAAAAGTTCTTGATAATTTTAATCGTTTTAACTTGTTACTTCCGAGCGATCGCACTTATTTTAACTTTTATTAACAATATTCTTGCCAATCGAAAATATTCTGTCAGTATAAATAAATTAATTCTATCAATTTCATCCTAATTCTATACCAATTTCAAACTATGTGAATTGGAAAGATATTTTAAAAGTTATAGTTCATATCAATAATCATATATACCTATTGGAAAATATTGAACTTGATGATACCAGTGTCAAATATAAAAATATAATAACTGTCTGCTGGTTTTTAACTAAATAAAAATTAAGCTATCCAAATTTAAATATCGGATAGCTTATTTTTTGACCGTCAAGAAGACTTGGTGTTTTCTAAAGCCTGATCAACTGAAGTTTGTAAGGCAAGAAACTTTTCCAAGCGGACGAGCTTGACTGTCTGAGTAACGCGAGCGTTAGTGACGATTTGAAAGGTACCTTTGGTGTTTTGAGACTGCTTGGCTAATTGAACCAAAGCTCCCAAACCAGAACTATCCACAAAGTCAATTTGCGAAAGATCTAAAATAACGTGTTTGGGACCTTCATCAATTTTAGTACTCAGTACCTTACGAAATGTCGGCTCTGAAAATGCGTCTAACAAACCTGTGAGGCGAAATAGCTGACAGTTATCCCTGACTTCGCGAGTGCCTCGCAGGCTAACGGTTAGATTTAGTGGTTCAGCAATAATTCCCTCCTCATGGTGAAAGCAAACGCTCAAGTATAGATGTTTTTTGTGTCTGTTGTCTACTTTAACCCCTGTTCTAAAAGATAAGGGGAGTGAGATCATCAAAGTCTGACAATTCTCCAATTTCTCACTTTTTCTATTTTTACCTTACTTGAGCAGTAATTGCTTGACGAGATGTTCTCATTGCTTGAACAAAATGCTCAAATAAATAATCTGCATCGTGAGGACCTGGAGAAGCTTCTGGGTGATATTGCACCGAGAAAACTGGTAATGACTTATGTTTGACTCCAGCGACGGTACCGTCATTCAGATTAAGATGGCTAATTTCTACTTGGCTATGAGGTAGTGAATCGGGGTCAATGGCAAAGCTGTGGTTCTGAGAAGTGATTTCGATTCGTTCGTGTAAACCTGCTGGTTGATTTAAGCCGCGATGACCAAATTTAAGTTTATAGGTTTGCGCCCCCAAGGCTTGACCCAAAATTTGATGTCCCATACAAATACCAAATATGGGTTTCTCGGATTTTAATAGCGCTTTCGCAGTTTCAATTCCTTCGGTAACTGCGCTGGGATCTCCTGGTCCGTTGGAAAGAAAAATTCCGTCTGGGTTATGTCTGAGAATTTCTTCGGTTGGAGTATCTGCTGGAACTACAATTACCCGACAACCGTGGCTTGCTAAACGGCGTAATATATTGCGTTTAACGCCAAAATCCAAGGCTACAACGGTGAATTTTTCGTTGTTAGTTGAATCCTCATTAAATTCCCACGCTGGAATTGTGGGTTCCGACCATTCGTAAACTTCTGAAGTAGTTACTTCTTTTACCAGATTTAATCCGCTCATCGATGGAGCTGCATTGACCTGCTCTAGTAATTCACTGGGATCGAGTATTTCAGTAGAAACACCGCCATTCATCGCTCCAACGTTGCGAATTTTACGAGTTAATGCACGAGTATCGATACCATATATACCAGGTATCTGGTGCTGCTTTAAGTAATCGGGTAAAGATTGAGTTGCTCGCCAGTTGCTTGGTCGATAACAAATATTACGAGCGATACAAGCTCGCAAATGTGGTTTATCGGACTCCGCATCAAGAGGATTAACACCAGTATTTCCTAATTCTGGATAAGTAAAAGCAATAATCTGACCGCAATAACTAGGGTCGGTCATTACTTCTTGATATCCCGTCATGCCGGTATTAAAAACAACTTCGCCGATGGCTGTGCCAGTAGCACCAAAAGACCAACCGCGATAGCTGGTTCCATCCGCTAAGACAAGTAGAGCAGGTGTTGCGTCAAACAGAGGCATAAGCAATAAAACGATTACGATTAGCTATTGGGAGCGAAACATAATTATCCCACGAGTTAATTTACTTGAATTTTTTATTTTTATAAGTAAATTACAAATAAGTAGTTGTGTAAAATTAATTAAATATTTGGTTGAGGTCGGGAATAAGGAGTAGGGAGTAGGAAATAGGAAATATATAACTGAGCAGTAAAGATCTTAGAACTAATTACTATTCGTACTCAACGAACAAGTCCAAAAGTTTCCTACTGATTAAAATAGGTAAAAGAGCATAGGTGAAGGAGAATTATATTTTTAGGCTTGAAGATGCTTGGACGATCGCACAAAATTAGGCAGATAGTCGTGTTTGATGAATGTTGAATAATTAAAACTTGAAAATAGATTTTTGCCCCCAAGGGCTTGGTAAAATCAAAACTATTATGCTTAAGCCTTTGTTTTCCCGTACAGCGTCGATCTTACTATGGAGCGTACTAACTATCGCTAGTACTGCCTGTAGCCAAGAAAAAACTGCCAAAACTCCGACTAATCAGCAGCCGCGATCGGTGCCGAGTGCTTCCCCTGTGGTGGGTTCGCCTAACTCGGCACAATCAACTAAAACCAATGAAGAAGCTATACCAACTTCCTTTGAAATGGCATTGGACAAAGCCGCAGGTGGTTTTAGCGTCAGTCAATCGGCTCATTCTCCAGAAGATTGGAAATTAGTGGCTGATTATTACCAAGATGCCATTAACTTGATGAAAACTGTTAAGCCTCAAGCCAGCTACTACCCGATCGCTAAAGCAAAAGTTAAGGAATACCAGCGCCATTTTGATTATGCTCTGGAAAAATCGGTTGCGCTTCCTCAACCCCAACAGCCAGAACCCGAAAAAATAGTAGTATCAGTACCGCCGCTCAAAGAATCGATCGCAAGTAAAAAAATGCAGATTCCTCAAGGGGTACAAAAGATATTGCAGCAGAATTTACAATCTCCTATCGCCCTACAGCAGGAATTACCCCCGCTTCCTCAACCCGCACCACCCCCACCAACACCTCAAACGGTAGAAATACCCATCGAGACAAAACAGGTGTATGCTGCCGTACCGATTCAAGAAGACAGCCGTCAAGCGATGGTATTTCGCGCTCCAATTAAACGACGTATCGGTGGTACACCAATTATTGATGTCACTTTTAACGGGAAACGCCAATTTGAGATGATTGTTGATACGGGAGCCAGCGGGACTGTAATTACTCAGCAAATGGCTAGCTCGCTTGGTGTTTCTACTGTTGGTAAAGCAAAAGCAAATACTGCAAGCGCTCAATCTGTAGAATTCCCCATCGGCTACGTTGACTCTATTGAAGCAGGTGGTGTCAAAGTCAAAAAAGTGGCTGTGGCGATCGCCGGTTCGGAATTGGAAAATGGACTTTTAGGACACGACTTTTTTGGTAACTACGACATTACGATTAAAAGCAATGTTGTTGAATTTCGTCCCCGGTTCGATGCTCCAATACCTAAAAAGGAAACTCGAAAAAGCATTCCTATTTATCCCAAAAAGCTTTTTAAGGAGTAATTTCTACAGAGACAAATATAAGTGAGGGGTCTTGACCCTAATAGGAATTTAAAAATTAAAGTGTAATATTTCAATAAATACGATCTTTAACACGGTATTCGTATAGTTCGGTGATGCTCTGAGGAGCAATTTTAGAATAACTTAATATTGCGCGGTATACGGCAACAGTCAAGGACAAATTATATTTGCTCCGTATTTTTCCTGGTGTCTTAAACAAAAATTAACCTTTTTTTAGCTAAAGCTTAAGCTATAAGGTGTTAACCTAAATAGTAATTCACTTTTTGCTGCAACATTTGAACTTACCCCCGAACTTTTAGAGTATATAGGGTTCGGGGGATTATTTATTTTAGATTTTGGATTAAAGCTCGATCTTCTCTAGTAGTCTACCAAGCCAATGCCGGTTGAGGTGAGGGAGTAGGGTTGGGGGGAGTAATGGAAATAAAATTACCTGCAAGCTTCCCTTGGCTCTGTAATAATAGTTCACCACATAAGTTCTGCGGGGTCATAGTAGTGCGACGCTGCAAAATTAATGTGGTGGAGCAACGAACAAGCTTTTTTTAATCAAGACGTTCGAGGGATGATGCATTTCCCCGGTTTTGGGGTTGATGCAGCTAAGCTATTAATTCAAGAAAGAAATATTGCTGGGATTGGAATAGATACCCACGGTGTAGATGCGGGTCGGGACACAGGTTTTACTATCAATCGTTTGATGTTGGAACAACCGCGCATTGTATTGGAAAATTTAACTAATTTGGAACAGCTACCCGCGACTGGAATTATTCTTGTTATTGGAGTTTTAAGGTTGCGCTGCGGTTCGGGTTCTCCGGCAAGTGTGGTAGCTTTGCTATGAGTTTTTGCGATTTAGTAAAATATAAAAAGATAATTAACTTTATTGATTATTAATAATGATTAATTATGCAATTGGTATTTGCGTTCAGCTATGCTGCCTCTATCGCCAACCAAATTGATAAATACTACTTTAGGAGTATATGTTCAAAGCTGGTTTTTAGTAATATTAGATGTGTCACAAAATGAAAATTATAACTATTAAAAGTACATAATTCAGTTTTTCGGGCTGTAATGGGTTTTTAAGGCTATTAATACCGTTTTTTTGACTTTCAATGATTTTAAGGTTGGTATTTTGACTCATCAATAAGGATATTTGTATTTGCAGCAGTAGTTTATTGCTCTAAACAATAAATCTATTTCTAGTTCGTCTTGATGCTGATAGCTGGATGCCATTATTGATTGTATTCGGACTTAGAGTTTTGAGTTATGTTGAGATTACTGAAATAATTATATCCAATAACTTATCGGTCAAATGAATATACTTTCTAAAGTAAACCTCGGTCGAAGACGTATGAATTATGCAGGTATCGCGCAGCTTTCAATATTGATAATCGATTGATCCCCATTAACTAAGACTCCAAAAGCATTGGAATCACTTATATCAACTTGACGTTATACTTAAAATAACATTAAAACAGAAATAACTAGAATAAATGTTAAGACAATTATCTCTAAAAAGCGGTTTATTGATTTTTTTTAAATTTTGAGAGATTGATATTTAGAATTGTAAAACAACTGTTATATAATGCCGGAATAGTTGTTATCTTATTAGAGCGATAGATGGTTATGAGTAAATACAGTTTAGGAGATAGAAATGCTTACAATTTATCTAATGCTATTGATTCTTGCTTTGGGTACTATATGGCTGGGATTGAAGATAGCCGAAGAAGTCTATCGTATTGCAGTAGTGTTTACCGGAGTAATACTTTTAGCGATGGGGTTTGTATTGGCTCCATCATTTATACAGATAGGTAGCGTATTGTTGTTATTAGGAGTTTACCAACTCTATATTTCGCAACCTAAATTTAATATGCTTGTAAGAAATGAAGTTGAAGCGGTGAAAACAGTTAAATGCGTAGGACCTAATTGTTCAGTCGTAAATGCTGATTAACTGAATAATTAAACTAAATTTTGCTCATTTTTAAAAAAATTGCATAGTATACATAAGTCAGAACTTAGAAGTTTATTCTTCTAGCTTCTGACTTTAGTTTTTGTATTTAATCTTCGTGGAATTTAAAATTAAGCCGGAGTGGGAATTGCGATCGCGTTAATGTTGATGAAAATTATAACTCCTGTCTACTTTTGTTTGTTATCAACTAATATCTTTAAAATACAAATTTTCACAGTAAAAGCAAATAAACTAATCTACATCAAAATTAAGATTCTTCCTCACTTTGCTTTTTAATAGCTCGTCGAACTACTTCAACTTCTAATTCGAGCGCTTCAGCAATTTGTTCTACACTCAAACCCATATTTAACATCCGAGGGATTGTTTCGAGTTTCGTTTTTTGTTCAACCTCTTCCTTCACTTCCTCTTTAACTTCTTCTCTAACTTCCTGATAAAATCTAGTTTGTCGCCATTCCGTTAATCCAAACATCGCTTCTAACTCCTGTCTACTTTGATTGGAAAATTTATAAATCAGCATCCTTTCTACTAATTCTAAAAGCTGACGACGGTTTGTGACATCTGCTTGTTGTACTTTGTCGATCAAGTTTCTTGCTACTTGTACTGCTTCGTTTTCTGGAGCAACTACCAAACCAATAATTCCTAACCCGATTGAGGAAGAAGTATCGGTTAATTCATCCAAATATATTACTTGAATTTGCCCATGAGATAGTGATGTTTGATACGCGATCGGTATACCTGGATCGAGACTGCGTTTTGCCCATAAAACCACTGCTTGCCAAGGTTTTTCGGGTCTGTATTGATTCAAATAAACAAATGCTTCGGTAATTAATCGCCAGTATAAATCGTCATCGCGCTGATATTGTACTTCTACAAAATAAATTGGATCGTGTGGGTATTCAGGTTTGGGTAAAAATAAACCATCAATCCGTCGTGCAAGTTCTTTTATTTCCACAGAGGAAAATTCGTAATGGAAAGCTTGTGTAGGAGACTGTTGCAGTAATTCAAACAATACGCTGGGGAGATTTTGCAGCAGAGTATAGAAGATGGTGTCTGTTTTCATCTATTACCGCTTTTGAAATGGTAGAGCATATGTATTATATAGCAATGCGATGCCGTGGTAGAGATAGTTTAATTTTCAAGGATGGAGTCGATATTCTATATAACTTTTGAGAATATTTGTATTTGGAGCTTGCTGAATATTTAACGTTTTTTGCACAACGGAGGAAAGCTCGCGAAGTTTACTCCACTCAGGAAGTTTGAAAATAGTTGAGTTATCAGTATCCTCGTTATAATGATTCTCTATAAAATTGATTATTTCAAATATTTGCTCAAAAACTTTAAACAAACCTTGAATGTTGTCATTATGTGGCTCGTCTAGCCAGATTAAGATTGAGTTTAAAGATGCCTTGTACTCATTTACCAAAATTTCCAAAGCATTATCTGTGATTAAATCTCCGTCTGGAAAGTCATATTTTCTTTCTTCATCGAGGACTGGTATAATTTGTATTTGCTGTTCTTCGGGTAATGCAAAAAATTTGATAAGAGTTGCTTTTGAAGCTAATATATCATTTACTTCTTCGCTTAATATCAACATAATTCATAATTCATAATTCATAATTTTAGTTTTACTTCAGCACCAAAAACTCAATTAGTGCTGAAGCGCAACTACAAAACTTAACCTACTAACTCGATCGCTCTTTCTTTCAAACCTTCGGCTGTCAAACCGTTAAATGCCATCAATTCACCCGCACTTGCAGTGGTTTCCCCGCGTCTCCATGCAAAGGTATCGCGCTTGCAGTTACTCCGCAGCATCACGGGTTCTAACATCGCCGCAGCACCACCAGTAATGCCAATCAAGGCATCTCCATCGAATATTTCGGCAAATTTAGCATCATCGATAAAATCACCGTCTGAGTGCGAACATAAATCCCAAGCTGTATCGTGGGGACGATATAAACGACGGGGGTTTACAATGGAAACAATTTTTACGCTTATACCTTCACTTTGCAGATGTTCGGCTGCTTCGTATACTGGCTTTAACATCATGTCACCAATGACTGCAAAGACAACTTTCTTGTTACCATCGGTTTCTTGCAACACCACCGCACCATCTTTTAAGGCTTGTCGGGTTTGTTCAAAGGTAGTACGAATTGGCAAGGGTGATTTGCTCGCAGTTATGACAATTCCTTTATTTTTAGTAGTCAAAGCCCATTCGTAACAAGCTTGAATACTGTTGGCATCGGTGGGGAATAGTGGGAAAATATTGCCGTTACGCATCATGGAAGCAAAGTAAGCTTCGATTTCCGGGCGTTGGTGAGTCCATCCGTTGCGTCCCTGTTCCAATGCACCGGCGGTAAATAAGGTTATTGTAGAAGGAGTTGCTCGGCGTAATTCTGCCATTGCTTGAGTTACAGTTTGCCAAATTGGTAAACCGTTGATGGCAAAGGATTCGTAGGAACACCATAAACTGCGTCCCCCCATCAAGCATAAACCCGCAGCTAAACCAGCACAAGCATCTTCGCTCAAAGGTTCGTAAACTTGCCCCTGTGGTGCTTGATTGTAATCATCATCTTGGGTGGGATGGATAATTTTTAAAGCTTCATTGATATTGCCAATACCCGATGCGGCGTTTCCGTCAGCGTTGGTAACTAAAAAATTCTTGTCAGCTTGTCCGACTTTACCAACTAAAAGTCCCATCGCGGTAGTAGAAACTTTTGGCTCCCCACCTACCTGAAACTCTTCCAAAGGCAATTTACCCAACTCAGGTAATTGTAACTCAAATTCAGTCACCGCAATCTTTGCAGCAGGGCCACCACCAGCGCGATCGCAATTGTTCCGCACTAATTCCCAAGCTTCTACAGATAAAGCCCGTTTTTTCAAGGCTTCTACCATATGAGCAGCATCTAAAGTATCTTTGGGATAAAGGTTGTGGGATTTGGAACCAGTAGCGTGAACTCCCGCACCTTTGAGTTGTTTAATAATAAATACGGTAAGTTTGCCACCAAGTGCAGATTTAGCAGCTTTATCAATTCCTTCCAATACGGCTTTGGTAAATAGCAATCTTCTCTCAAAGGAAAATTCGGTACTATCAACATAGTCACCCGGCTGATTGCGATCGTCAAAGTCTTTAGCATCAACAATAACAACTTCTTCAAAACCATTACCAACCCAGTAATTTCCCATCTCATCATTGGTTTTCAGCGAAACCATGCTGTGATGTTCCTGAGAGTAACCATTCCACACCAACACCGGGAGAAAATTAGTAATCTTTGGGAAAGCCGTATTAAAATGCGCGATCGCACTCATAATATAAGGCTCCCCTAAACCTCCATCACCAACGGTAAAGGGAAATAATTTATCTCGATTTAAATAAGCCGCAGCCATCGCAAAATGCTGACCTTGACCTAAAGGACCAGCAGGTGCGAGAATGCCAGGAATCATACCCGAAAGGTGTCCCAGCAAACCGTGTTTTTCCCGATAACGTTCCCGCAACTGTGCCACCGTGGTAATATCCATGTCTTCTAGGGAACGGTCAAGAAACATGGCACTATAAAAACCGGGAGCGTGGTGTCCCACTTCCGTCAGAATATTCTTGTAACCCAGCATGACTAAAGCAGCATAAGCTTCCGCTTGAGATGCAAAACCACCAGGATGTCCCGAAGCTTTACTTCCGGTAATTTGTAATGTTAAATAACGTAAAGCATCGGCATAAAGTAAAGTTTGGTAAACTGCCGTTGGGTCTTGACTACCGTTGATAGCGGTTTTACCATCTTGTATGGCACTTTGCTTACCATACTTATCAAAATCAGGTTTTGTTTCCCCAAAATATTGAATACCTTCGCAAAACTTGGGAGCCGATGTTGCTTTGGGAGTAGTTGCTGTCATGCCGATTACCTAATAGCCGCTTTATATCTAACAAAATTTTACAACTTTACGGTTACTGGGATTGATTGCGATTTCTCAACCTATAGATAAATAATGGCAATGGGCATGGAAAGTTAGGAGTGAGGAGTTTTGAATAATTCAAAATAATTAATTCTTGTTTCTCTTCCCCCTCTACTATTTCTGTGCGCCGTGAAGCCAACCTACCAACTTTGAGTGATTTGGAACGAAACAATATTGTTTGTGGTGTCACGCACCAACTGGGTATTATAACAATATCGTAAGTCCTGTTAATTTAAAAATGAAAATCATTATTCTTTTTTTTATTATGGACAACTAACAAGCGAAACGACATAATAATCAAGTAAATATAATCGCACTTATGAAAGTCTTCACTGCAATTATAGAGCGAGATTCTGACACTAATCTTTACGTTGGTTATGTTCCTGGATTTCCGGGAGCGCATTCCCAAGGAGAAACTTTAGACGAATTGCGCGAGAATCTCCGAGAAGTAATTGAAATGCTTTTGGAGGATGAAAAAGTCGTATTTAAGACGGATTTTGTTGGTACGCAGCAGATTGTGGTTCAATGAACTATGAGCAACATACCTGTTCTCAAACCACAAGAAGTTGTACGTATTTTAGAAAAGCTGGGTTTTGTAGAAGTTCGTCAAAAGGGTTCACACAAACAATTTCGTCATAAAGATGGTAGAGGAACTACAGTTCCGTTTCATAAAGGACGTGATATTTCTCCCCGACTTTTACGGCAGATAGCAAGCGATATCGAATTGACTGTAGAAGAATTCTTAGAATAGCTTGTAGGTTGGGTTAGACACGAAAAGCAAACTTGGCTCGTAACGACAATAATATTAATCGTGTCGTAACCCAACATTACCGTATTAAATAAACAATATTATCGCCGCGAGGATATGAGATTTTTAATAATATCAATAATGCAATGTTGGGTTACGGCGCGATCTAAACTTTTAATTAAAACCTATTATTTTTTGTGCGCTGTGAAGCCAACATACAAACTACTTAATAAATTCCCGATAAAACTGCTCATGGGAACCCGAAAAATTATCCATTCCTTCTTTTGTTAAATATCCTTTTTTACCAGTATGGGGATTTTCTACATAGCTATAAATATTTTTTGAACGTTTCGGATTCTCGCTCCAGCTAATATTAAAGGCTGCAAACTTTGGAAAAAATACCATATCTGCGTAAGCATCTATACTATCGTGTATCCACCATGCCAAAGCCGTCCAATCTTCACTTTTTGTGTAATAAGGTAAAAATGAATTAACAATAATACACGCTGTTGCTCCCATATACCCATCTTTATCTAAAGCATCCCAGATATGTTTGGCATAGTTTGATTCATTACTCGCACAATTGTACTGATTTTTATTTTCCGCTCCCTTAGCGTTAACTGCACGAGAACGGTATGCTGAACGAATGCTAACTCTACCGAGTACGTCTTGAATTGGCTCTAGCACAAACTTACAGAGATTGCTTCCGGATTCTACAGCCAAATCAATATCGTCTGGAATATTGGGTATACCCTCGATCTGAGAGATTTCTGAATATAGAAATTCTCGCATGAAAAAATTTTTAGAGAGTTGGATTCTTCCTAATTCTTCTAAAGCTTTAACAGTTTGGGGCTTTCTCATGATTACAGTAATTGTATTAGGTCAAATACTTGCATTTTGTAAAATTTTTATGGTTAAGGGTTTTTTATCCGTAATTTAACTATTTTATTTGTATTCTACAAATACTAGCTAATATAGTTAATTTTTCGGACATCATATAGATTAAAAATAAAATCATGACAAAAATGCGGAAGAAGTTATATTCAACATTTGGGGAAAAGTTAATTTTACAAGTCTCTCCATTTGTTGCTACCTCGATGTTAGCAAGTTCACCTACTTTAGCTGCAACTTTTGCTAGTTCCTTTGGGGAGTTAACATTCACAAATTTCAATAGAGAAAACGCAGCATTTGAAGCGATTAATGATGCTAATGCTTCTGCTGAATCTAAATCCGATGATAGCAGAGCAGATTTTAAGAACTTTTCTAGAACTAATGCTAAACCAACTCCATTAGACATATCTAATATTGCAGAAAGTTTGACATCTGGTGAGGGTTCAAGTTACGAAGCTTCAGCGGAAACCATGCCAAGATTTTTTGCCAATTTTGATGTAAGTAGTAACGATACTTTATCATTCGACTTTACAACTATTCTCGATTTAGAAGCTTCTGTAGACAAACCAGGAGTTGAAACTGCGAATGCTGCGGTCGATATTGCTTTTTATCTTTTGGATACAACTGGTATTTCTATAGATAATCGGTTTGATTTTCTCAACTCAACACAACTAGAACCAAATCAGATTAGTCAAAATAATATATTAGAATATTTTACCCTTGCAGCCAACATTGATGCTTTAGGTAGAATTGATTTTATTAATAACACTAAGAGTAAAAATATTGATATTAACAGTGATTTCAGTTATTCTAATGTCGAAGAAATTGGCGATTTGGCTAGAAGTCGAGCAATTAGCACTTCTCTTTTTAAGGGTTCTGTAGAAAGCTTTTTTGAACAAGATAGAAATGTAACTTTGTTGGCATTTAAAAATACAAAATCTAATGTTAAAGTCCCCGAATCTGGAACTAGTTTATGGTCGGTTATATTTGCAGGGTTGATTACTCTAGTTACTAAAATAAAACATAAATTTGATAAAAAACCAACACCCTATAAGGGTGCGGCTACAGAAACAAAGCCCACCTGCGTGGGCTAAGAATGCTCATAGCCCACGCAGGTGGGCTTCGTTAAGGTAGCCCCAGGCTTACAGCCTGCGGGCTTTTTGTAAAATTGGGAGTTCAATTTAATTCAAGCCGTAACCCAACTTACCCATTCCCGATCGCACGATTCTCAACTACACGACCATAATCTAGTTTAATTAATCGATCGCAATTATTAAAATAAAGGTCATCATGACTGATAGCAATTACAGTTTTTCCACGCTGTTTTAATTCTGGAAGCAATTTGTTATAAAATATTTCTTTAAATACGGGGTCTTGATCGGATGCCCATTCATCAAATACGTAAATTGGACGATTTTCTAAATAAGCTGTTAGTAAAGCCAGACGTTTGCGCTGTCCCTGAGATAAATTTATTGTCGATAAAACACCGTCTTTAACTGTTACTTTTCGCTCTAATTCTAATAGTGTAAGATAATTCTGTATTTCTGTTTCGCGGTTTTCTTCTATTCCTAACAAGCGAGCAAATAAATAGAAGTCATAAAACACGACAGAAAACTGCTGACGATACCATTCACGGTTATCATCTGTAACGGGACGATTATTAAATAAAATCTGACCGTTATCGGGAACGTATAAGCCCGTAATTAACTTAACTAAAGTTGATTTACCGCTACCATTAGCACCGACAATAAAAACTAATTCACCTGGCTCAAACTTGAGATTGATATTATCTAAAGTAAACTGATGTTCTTCGCTCTCTCCACCATAAGCATGACTTACATTAACCAATTCTAAACTCGTCCAATTGGATTCAAAATCAGAACCTGTAGGAAAATTTGGTTCGGTAACTTGTTCGGAAAGAGATATTCCTAAAGATTCAATTTTATTTAAAGCGATATTTGCTTGAGCAATTTGAGGTAAAGACGATTTATCAATACCCAACTAATAAACTGAAAAATCCATAAACCAACGCAGAGGCTAACGAACAGCACAATTAACCAAACAGGTGAGTTTTGCAAATTGGCGATCGCATAATTGATAACGGCGATAATACCCGCACCACTAGCACCGCTAAGAATACTAAATATTGCTGCTAAAAAGAAATCTTTACCTGAATTTTTGAGCAGAAGTCGGATAATTTTCATAAAAAAAATGTTCTGTATTATATCATGTTCGCGTAACAATTCTCAGATGTGTAAGGGTAGGTAATTGGTAATGGTTAAATAACAATTTATGATAGTTCTGAGCTATATAGTAAGTAATTAGTAGCCTGACTTGATATTATTTGCTATTCCCTGTTCCCTATTCGCTGAATCATCTAAATTTTATATTTTTTCTTGACAGTTGGGAAAGTTTAGTGATTCCCATAAGTTTCATATCTCTTTCGATTTCATTTTTCATATTAGAAATAGCTTTTTCAACCCCCAATTGACCACCAGCAGCTAATGCATACAAATACCATCTTCCACCAGAACAAGCTTTAGCACCAACTGACAGCGCTTTCAGAACATGGGTTCCTCTTCTGATACCACCGTCGCAGATTACATCAATCTTATCTCCTACAGCATCTACTATTTCTGCTAACTGCTCGAAAGGAGATATACAACCATCCAATTGACGACCACCGTGATTTGATACCATTATTGCATCGGCTCCGATGTCAACTGCTCTTTTGGCATCATCAACGCTCATTACACCTTTGAGACAAAATTTCTTACCCCATTTTTTTCTAATCTCTTCAGCATCCTTCCAATCCATTGATTGATCGAGCATCGTACTTAAATAATCACCTACCGATACTGCGACATTTGTTCCTTTATTAACGTGTTGTTCTAATTGCGGTAAGCTGAATGGCTCGCGTAAAAGATAATTCAACGACCAATTCGGATGTAGAGCAAAACTAATTAAACTCCTCGGTGTAAGCTTTGGGGGTGTAGTGAATCCCGTCCACAAATCCCGTTCTCTGTTTCCTCCAGTAATTGTATCGACGGTTAAAGCGATCGCATCAAAATTTGCTTCCCTACACATTTCTATCATTGCATCATTCAAAGCTTTATCTTTATGACAGTAAAATTGGAACATCTTTGGTGTTGATATTGTTTTACCAATTTCTTGCAAACTAACGGTTCCTAAACTTGAAATACCAAACAAAGTTCCGTATTTTTCTGCTGCTTTCGCAACCGCTCTTTCACCGTCATAATGGAATAATCTTTGTAATGCTGTTGGCGAACAAAACATCGGAATATCTATTTTCATTCCCATTATTTCCACAGAAGTATCTACTTCTTCAACTCCTGCTAACACATTAGGAATCAAATCGCATTCTTCGTATGCTTTGGTATTTCTTCTATAAGTAACTTCATCATCTGCCGCTCCATCTATATAATGAAATATTGGAACAGGTAATTTTGCCTTAGCTAAATATCTAAAATCATTTATGTTACGACAATCTGCTACACTTTTAAATAATTTCAAATCCATTGTTTTTATATAAATATAAAAGTGCTACGTTAAACGCGGAATACGATAATTTTTACGGATACGTTTTGAATAATGATGAGCGAATTAACCACTTTTTTGCAAACACTGATATGGAAAACAAAGAGGACATCAAAAGGCTTTTTTAATCCTTTGTAAAAAGTAGATTGAGTGTAATAAAAGCAACTCAACCTACCTTTAATTACCTATTACCTATTACCCATCAATCAAACTTGAGCGGTTTGCGTTGAAACTTCTTGCGATCTGCTTGCAGCAGCGCTTCGCTATCGCGACTCTAAATTACCCCTAACTGCGCGAAACATCCCAAATCTGCAAAGCCCGGTACCAAATGCTAACCGCATTAAAAGAATTGTCGGTACTTCCCGCACAGATTTAAGAAAACCCGATACCCCAAAACGCATCCACCCTTGTGGTTTAATTATTCCTTGCCAGATAGTATCGAACCAAGAAGGAAGTGTTTCTTGCGTCCAGTCAGCCGTTGTCACTTCTCCTTCAACAAATCCCGTGGCTTCCAAAAGTTCGGAAAAACCTTCTATGCTAGAAAAAGCCGGATGAGACCACTGATCGAGTAGTTGCTGCATGACTGGTTTCTCCCAGAAATTCAGCGGGATTTGGCGATCGTCTCTTTGATTCCAATCGGCTACAACTAGCAACCCACCGGGTTTTATCACTCGCATCAATTCTTTGGCAAAAACCGCTTTATCCGGCATATGTGGCCCCGCTTCAATTGACCAAACTACATCAAAACTGGCATCTGGGAAAGAAAGAGCCATCGCATCATCCACCAGAAACTTCGCATTAACTCCTTCGGAGGTCAACTCAGTAGCGCGTTTGACCTGTTGCGGACTAATAGTAACACCCGTAACGTCAAACCCGTAATCCTTGGCTAAAATACGGCTGCTACCACCGATTCCACAACCAACATCTAAGACGGTGGTACCTGCGGGTAATTGATCTAAACCACCCCAACGCACCATTTCATCGACAAAATCGTATTTAGCAACCAGAAAATTCTTATTTGTGGGTGGTGAACCATAATGTCCCAAGTGGATATGCTCCCCCCAGTAAAATTCCAAAATCCCGTCATCCGTCCATTCGTCGTAGGAATTAGCTACGGAGTCAGATGATTGATAGCGACGAGCAGTAATTAAATATAGTGCGATGCTTACAATTAATATTGCAAGGATAATTCCCAAGGTAGAAAGCAACCAGTTCATTAGAATAATGCCTTAATATTTTGTCATAATTTTATCGTATTAATGAAACGTGAATTAAAATTTCTTTGTAGTAGTAGGTTGAGTTAGGCGCACAAAAAATAATAGGTTTTAGTTAAAAGTTTATATTGCGCTGTAACCCAAGATTCCATTATTGATATTATCAAAAATCCCATATCCTCGCGGCGATAATATTGTTTATTTAATACGGTAATGTTGGGTTACGACACGATTAATAAGTATTCTCGTTACAAACCAAATTGTTTTTCGTGTCTAACCCAACCTACAAATTACAGCTAATCTATTACGTCGATAGATTGTGATGGATATGAAACTTCAAAAATTAACACATCACCATCTGCACGGAAGGGACCGTGAACTTCACCTGGAGGACGGCTTGCATAAAATCCTGGCTCAAGCCACATATCAAAGGCTTCATCATACAACCGACCAGACACAACAAATATCTCTTCGGGATATGTATGGCTTTTAGAACCAAACTGACCTGTATAATAATCACTTTTAAACCAAGTCAACCTCGTGTAATCACCAGTATTTTTATCCTCAGATAATGTTAACTGGCGGAGATTACCTTCAGATCCATCTATGACTTCCCATTCATCGAAATTACTTTTATCTAATGAATTCCAGTAGGTTGATGTGGACTTCATCGGGACTACCTTTTATTAGTACTACAAATAAAGTTTAAAGGATATTTTGCATGAGCGAAGAAATTAAGGTGCAATCTAGCAGAGGTGAAAACTATGCTATAGCATCTCATCTTAAATTTATTGAAGGAACCACCGGACAAAATTTTTTTCCTAATTTTATTGCATGATGCTGAGTGAAGTTTGAATAACCCAATAGATAAAAATGTCTGCAAAACAATTTGAACGAAGCTATAAAACAAAATCAAGATTATAAAGAAAAAGCTAAAGAAGAATCTGCTTTCAATTCAATTAGAGATAACGAAGAGTTTAAAAAACTAATGAAGTAAATCAGTATGGGAAAGCAAAATGTTTACGGCATCTACAATCACATCCGGTCGATCTATCCATACGAAATGGTCGCTTTTACTTGCTTCCAACTGAAGACAATTTGTTGATAATTTACATAGTTCTACGTGCATTTTATCCCGCAACTTATTGGTACTTTGCAGAGGAAGAAAAAAAGTAAAAAAGCTGGGTTTGAAGAAAGAACTGGCTTTAATACTAACTATAGGTAATGTTCCCAAATTTTTAGCTGCACTCACCTGACGCGCACTTTTCTCTAAATTTATCATTTCTCTAATCATTGTAATCCAATGTTTGGGACGACAAAAAGAACGCTTTACGAAATTAAGTTTATTTGCAGAAAAATGCCGTAGTTCAGGCTTGATAAACTCAAATACTCCACAAACTCTTAATAATCTAATAATCCCCAATATTGAGCCGAAAATAGACATTACAAAACCCGATATAAAAAAGAGTTTCAATGCTTTTAATTGAACCGGCATTTTGAGCATTCCTGTCTCGTGTAACCCATCTGTAAGCACCAACCCCGCAACTTTTTGAGGAAACTTATGAGCATAAAGTCGTACATTGTAACTACCGAATGAATTCCCGATCAAAATGTAAGGTGGTTGAATTCCGGCTTGAGTAAGTAGTGCGTCTAATTCCTTGACAATTTGCTCGCTGGTTCGCGGATGCGGACTACTATCGCTCCATCCATATCCAGCGCGATCGCAAATACATACTTGTGCTAATTTTGACAATTCCTCAATTAGCAAATACCCTTCTACTCCTCCTAAGCTATGATCTATGACGATAGTAGGACTCGCTTCTCCTTTAACGTAAAGATGTAGCCGATATTGACCCACATCAATCAATTGACCGGGTGCTGGTTGTCGATCTTCCCACCAGCTAGCTATGGCTTGATAAAGTGCCATTAAAATCAGCACAAAAACTCTAGTTAGCATTTACTTGTTTAAACATATTTACCAGTCTGTCATTATATAAATAAATGATACAAAAAGTACAGTATTTTTACTTATGCAAAACCGATTACCCTCAATTTCTCCACGTCCTACAAGTAAAAGCAATTTGTTTAGGGCAACGACCCAATAACTTGATATTTCTGGTGATGGTAAATTTATGCAACTGCATAAACTAACAAACCCTCTCCCTACATATTAAATAAGACCACAAAGTTAACTCTGAACGGTTAACTGTTAATCAATAAGGAGAATTAGAGTAATGGCACCTCAAATCTTAAATCATGGAATGAATGGTTCTGATGTCGAGCGCTTACAGGGGGATTTATCTGCACGAGGATATCAACTCGGACCAAACGGTGTTGATGGAAACTTTGATGAACATACTGAAAATGCAGTCAAAGCATTTCAAAAAGATAACGGCTTAACTATAGATGGAATTGTGGGAGCCGAAACTGGTCGGAAGTTGGGCGCTCCGGTTGGTTAATTTAATTGGTTAATTTAAACTGAGCAGTCGCGGGTTGAATTATCAGCCCGCTTTTTATTAATTTTAAAGTATTAAAAACATTTAACTTTAATTACAAATAATTTAATATCCTTATAAACCCGGTTTTGGAAAAGTCGGTTTTTTTTAAGTTTAATTTTAATTTTTAATTGATATTTTATATTTAGAATTTAATTTTTAGCTAGTGATAATAAACATAATTATTAATCTGTCTTAAGCTAAAAAACCAATGATTGGAGGATTCTCCCCCAAACCCCCTCCATAAAAAGCCAATTTACTTAAACACTTTCAATCCTTGCTGACAGATACTTTTTGCAATTATCGAGTAATAAAGCGTTTTAAATGCATATTATTTATTTTAGTTCCCCTAACACATAATATGTATTAAGAAAATCAAAAAAATGACTACATCATTAACTACAACTAACTCTCAGTTAGGCAAAAATAATCGACCAAAAGGCAATATTTTCCAAGATAAAAATATTTTAATTGCTGTTAGTATCACGGCGATCGCAATTATGCCTTTATTTAGCGTCAGCCCAATTCTTCCAACTATAGCTAAGGGATTAAATATTTCTGCTCAACAAGCAGGATTAATCATGGCAGCTTACTTAATTCCAGTTGCTCTGGGAACTCCAATATTCGGGTTGTTAGCAGACCATTTTGGCTTTAAGAAGGTGTTAATTCCTTCCTTGCTGGTATTTACTCTCGGCGGTATTTTATGTGCCTTCGCTGGAAACTTTCGCTCTCTTATAGAGTGGAGAATTTTACAGGGAATTGGTGCTGCTCCTTTAGAGGCTTTGACACTTTCAATCATTAGTAGTTTGTATGGTGACAAAAAACTAACTCAAGCAATGGCTGTCAATGCTGGAGCAATTGGTGTTGGTTCAACAATTTATCCGATCTTGGGAGGTGTTTTAGCAAGTCTAAGTTGGAGATACCCTTTCGCACTATCACTATTAGCAGTTCCCGTTGCATTATTAGTAATGCTAAAACTCAAATTGCCCAGAACACCAAAGAATACTGAAAAATTTCAACTAGGTAGCTATGTTAAAAATATACTAAAAAGTATTCAAAATCGAAATGTTTTAGCCTTGTTTTTTGCGGTAATTACCTTATTCATGGTAGAGTTCGGAGCATTCTATACCTTCACTCCAATTTTCGCTGGAGATAAATTAGGAGCAACGAGCGCGGTAATTGGGATTATATTAACCACAAATGCCATATCTCTGACAATCTTTTCAATATTCGTCACTTTAGCAGCGAACAAAGTTTCTGAAATCAAATTAATCAAAATATCTTTCGTCATCTTCGCGATCGCACTATGCATCATTCCCACAGTTAATTCAATTCCGATGTTAGTAATCCCTTGCGTTCTCATGGGAATAGTTGAAGCTTTAGCGTTTCCTTCACTCCAATCATCTTTAGCTAAACTTGCTCCAATAGAATACCGCGCCGGTTTTATGTCCCTTAACGTTACAATTCAAGCAGTTGGAAGAGCGATCGGTCCGGTTTTTGCGGGAATATTATTTGGAATTTGGGGAATTCAAGGAGTTTGTTATGTCGGTGCTGCTGTAACTGCGATCGCGCTTGTCGGATTCAGTTTGTTAATCAATTCAAAGTCTCGCAAAGTTTAGTAAATATGACAAAATCACAATTGGTAGTGGTTCAAATATTCATCTTCCATTACCAATTACACAACCCAAAACCTTGTAGAGACGCGATATAATATCGCGTCTCTACATTTATTTATGGTTATATCAAAAATTTAAGTTCAATTTTTTTTAATAACCGCAGAGACGCAGAGGACGCTGAGGAAAGAAAGAAGAGAGAGACAAGTACCCATTACCTATTACCTATTAAAAATTGCATAATCCAAAATCCTTCACCCCTAAGCAATAAATAAGGAATTCAAAAAAATCTGTGGGTAAATATGTCTATTTCTACAATTGAAAGATTAAATCCATTTGTCAAAGAGGTAATTGAAGACCCTTACAGCTTCTACAGCCGTTACAGAAAGGAAGATCCAGTACATTGGGGAATTTCTGCAAATCCCAATTTACCCGGTGCTTGGTATCTGTTCCGATACCGGGATGTGATGAAGGTAATGGAAAGTTCCAGCTTTGGTAGGGAAGCTAGTAAGGTGCGAGATGATGATGAAGGTTCACCAGTTCCCAAGGCTTATCGGGGATTTAGTTCGATGGTGAGCAATTGGATGGTGTTCCGCGATCCTCCTACTCACACTAGATTAAGAACTATTGTTAATAAAGTGTTTTCTCCCAAAATGGTGGAAAATCTTAGACCTGCCATTATCGGCATAGCTGATTGTTTATTAGATAGAGTCCATCTGCAAGGGGAAATGGATTTAGTTGAAGATTTTGCTTTTCCTCTACCCATAATGGTAATTGCCGATATGTTGGGTGTTGACCCCAAAGACCGACCTTTATTTAGAAAATGGGCTTTAGCTCTACAACACGCTAGCGCCAGTCGTTTGACTCCATCTCCGGAAGTGTACGAACAAGCGGAAGCTGCTACTCAAGGATTTATTGAATATTTTAAAAAGGAAATTGCGAAGAGACATCAAGAGCCAGGAAAGGATTTAATTACGGCTTTGGTTAAAGCTAGGGATGAAGGAAATAAGTTAAATGACGAAGAAATATTAGCTACCTGCATTCATTTATTAACCGCAGGTCATGAAACAACAGTTAATTTGATTAGTAAGGGAACATTGGCTTTATTGCGTCATCCCAAGCAATTAAAGTTGTTGCGATCGCACCCGGAATTAATTCCCGCAGCAGTGGAAGAATTGGTAAGATATGATTCCCCGGTACAGATGGTCAGTCGTTGGGCTTATTCCGACTTTGAAATTGACGGTAAGGTAATCAAACGCGGTGATAGCGTTGGTTTAATTTTGGGTTCAGCCAATCGAGATGAATCACAGTTTGCAAATCCCGACGAATTAAATTTTGAACGAGAAGAAACTAAACATAGTGGTTTTGGTAGCGGCATTCATTTCTGCTTAGGTTCAACACTCGCTCGTGCTGAAGTCACCATTGCTTTAAATACTTTAATAAATAGATTGCCAAATTTGAGTTTGAAATCAGAATCAATTGAATGGGCAAATAATATAGTGTTTCACGGACCAAAGCATTTACAAGTCGGCTTTAGTTCTCCAAGGGATGCGAAAGGATTGTGGGGACACGACCACGCTTGAAGAGGATGAGGAGAGAAGGGGATGGGGAGATGGGGGGACAAAGATTCATAACTATCTGTAGTGTTCGCATCTTGCTCCCTTGCTGTTTAACTACCAATTCCCCATCCCCAATTCCCATCATTCATTTAATGGTGCCGAAAGTTGCCCCTAACTGTTTGAGCCATTTACAGTAAGTAATGCTAGCGCGATCGCTGGGTAAACGTACTGGCTTTTGTGATTCTATCGCTTGAACATCTTCTCTAATAATCGTGTTCGTAATTTTGTTCTTGATTGCATAAATAGAATTTTCTTACCCCTATAGATTTAGTGAGGGAGAGACTAAACTTTTTTTCTTCCATTTTCAATTCCCGTAATGGAACAGTATTGAATTAAATTTATTCTTCAAGAGGAATTTATTATGAACGTACAAGATACTGCACAATCTCAGAGACAAGGTTGTCCTTTTCATAAGGAAAAAATAGGAGAGGAATATCAACCTTTTGTCAATCCTCAATTGTCAAATCCTTATTTATTTTATGATTTTGCTCGAAAGGAAGAACCGATATTTTATAGTTCGGCGTTAAATGGTTATGTTGTGACTCGCTACGATGATATACTTGCCATACTTAAAGACCCTGCCAAATATTCTTCCAAAGATAATTTAGAGCCAATTGGGGAATATACGAAAGAAACCATTGATGTTTTACGTACCGGGTTTCCTTTCGTTTCCGACTTGGTGAATAGTGATGGATCTCGCCACAAATTTTTGAAGGAACCTTTGCTCAAAGTTTTTGCACCAGCACGTATTGCAGCAATGGAAGAATCTGTGAGCGCGATCGCTAACCGATTGGTAGACAATTTTATTAAAGATGGTCAAGCAGATATTCTCGGACAATTTGCTTTCCCCATGCCGTTGGAGGTAATTCTTAATTTATATGGGGTTCCTTTGGCAGGAATGACAGATATTAAGATATGGTGCAATGATATGGCGGAATTATTCTCTGCACCATTAACCCCCCAAAGACAAGTCGAATGCGCTCGCAGTTTTGTATCATTACAATACAAAGTTGCAGATTTAATCGAGCAAAGAAAGCAATCACCCCAAAACGATTTAATCAGCGATATTCAAGATTCTGATTTAACTATGCCGGATATGGTAATGGTTTTATCTGGGTTGATATTCGCAGGACATAAAACTACCAGCCACTTGATAGGAAACGCTTTGAAAGTTCTTTTAGATCAACGGGATTTATGGCAGACAATTTGTGAAAATCCATCAATCATTCCTGGGGTTGTAGAAGAAGCGCTTAGATATGATGCTCCGGTACCAGCAGTTTATCGTACCACTACCGGAATAGTTGAAATTGGAGGAGCTACTTTACCTAAAGACACCAAATTGTTTTTAATGTATGGCTCCGCAAACCGCGATGAAAGTCAGTATGAGAATGCAGATAACTTTGACATTCAACGCTTCCAAAAAACAACTTCCAATCATTTAGCATTTGGTCACGGAATGCATCGCTGTATCGGTTCCAAGTTAGCGCTTACCGAAGCTCGGATTGCTTTAGAGGTATTGTCTTCAAGGTTGCCAAATCTAAAACTTCAATCCAACCAAGAATTTACATATATTCCCACATTGAGGAGTCGGGGTTGTACGAATCTTCATGTTGAGTGGGATGTTGTTTAAGAAATAGGTAATGAGTAATACACAATTACCAATCCCCCATGCCCAATTACCAATTAAAAAGAATTAAAACAATGAACAAACAAACTTGTCCGTTTCATGCAGGGAAAGAATACCAACCCTTTTCTAAAGAACAACTTGATGACCCCTATCCATTTTTTCAACGTGCGAGAAATGAAGAACCAATATTTTATAGCGAATTGTTGAACGCCTATGTAATTACACGATACGATGACGTGTTAAATATACTCAAAAATCCCACACAATTTTCATCAGCCAAGAGCCTGCAAGCTGTAGGAGATTTGACTCCAGAGGTAGTCGAGGTATTGCGTCAAGGGTTTCCCTTTGTTTCCTTAATTAATAGTGATGGAGAACAACATAAACGCTTGCGTGCGCCTTTTGTAAAAGTTTTTGCACCAGAACGACTGGGAACGGTAGAAAATTCTATTTATGCGATCGCGAATAAATTAGTAGATAATTTCCTTAATGATGGCAAAGTCGAAATCGTATCTAAATTTGCTCACCCATTACCCCTTGAAGTCATCCTAACAATGTACGGGGTGCCTTTAGAAAAAATGGAACTAGTAAAAGAGTCTGGGAATAGCACCTCGGCTTTATTCTCAACAAAATTACCACCAGAGCGTCAAATCGAATGCGCTAAAAACTATGTTGCCTTACAACAATATCTTGCCAGCTTAATCGAACAACGACGCTCCGCACCGGGGGATGACTTAATTAGCGAACTACAAAGCAGCGATCTTACCCTACCGGAACAGGTTTTACTTTTATGTGAAATAGTAATAGCCGGACATAAAACAACCGCAAGTTTAATTGGAACAGCTTTGAAATTATTAGTCGAAGATTCTCAAACATGGCAAAATTTACATGAAAATCCATCACTAATTCCCATAGCTTTAGAAGAAGTCCTCAGATACGATACACCAGCCCAATCGATGGTTAGAGTTACCACCCAAGAAGTCACCTTGTCGGGAACCACCATACCACAAGATAGCCGGGTGCTTATACTCTACGGCTCCGCAAACCGCGATTCTGAGGAATTTATTGATGGCGATCGCTTTAATATCGAACGTTTCCAAGATGCTCCCGTCAACCATCTGGCATTCAGTCATGGAAAACATCACTGTACTGGTTTCAACTTAGCTCGCAGACAAGTAAGGATTGCTCTAGAAGTATTATCGACTAGAATACCTAACTTACGAATTACTCCCAACCAAGAATTAAACCATATTCCCACATTATTAGACCGTGGTTATGAAAGACTTAATTTAGAGTGGGGGTGAAGAGTTAGGAGTTAGGAGTTAGGAAGTAGTTAGTTAAGCTGATGTGCAGCTAAATTGTATAATGCGGTCAACAAGCGCGTGTCCGCCAAGACATGCATCTTGCAATCTTGTCTTATACAAATTAAATGCGTAACAACTTATTCTTCTCCTTATCTCCCCCTCACCTCAAAATCATTCAATAAACGAATAAAAACTCCGCGTTCCTCCGCGCTTCCCTCAGCGTTCCTTTGCGTTTCAAAAAAACTATTCCAATACCGGATTGGTGCGTGACACCATCAACCATTACGCTACGTTCAAAATTGCTCGTAGTGTTACAGACCCTACAAAATAATTACCAATTCCCCATCAATATTGCATAAACTACTTCACCCCATCCCTAATCATCTAATGAAGCAATAAAACCAGTGAGGAGTAAACTTTTAAGCGATGAATAACACGTCAATTTTAGCAGAGCAGAAAAGTTCAAGAGATATCACCAAAGACAAAAATCTTTACATCATCATCGGTGTAACCCTGATATCGATTATGGGAGGGCAAACTGTTGCTCCAATACTACCAAGCCTAACATCCGTATTCAATGTCTCTCCTAGAGAAATTGAACTGATGATGACGCTTTTTGTATTGCCTATTGGTATCGCAACTCCGATTTTAGGAGTATTAGCTGACCGCATCGGCATTAGGAAAGTTTTAATTCCCGCACTTATTTTATTTGCGATCGCCGGAGCTTCAATTGCATTTGCAGGGACTTTCACTTCTGTTGTGGGATTGCGCTTTTTACAAGGGTTGGGTGCGGCTCCGTTGGATGCTTTGTCATTAACTATGATTGCGATGCTCTACAACGGCAGAAGTCTGGGTACGGCAATGTCGATTAATGCTGCTGTCATCGGAATTTCTTCGGCGATTTATCCGTTAGTGGGTGGAGCATTAGGAAGTCTTAGTTGGTCATATCCGTTTTTACTTTCGGTTCTGGCTTTCCCCTTGGTAATGTTGGTAATAATGGTGTTAAAGCTGCCCTCAAAACCAAACGGGATCAAAAAAGAAAGCTTGAGCGTTTATCTCAAAAGTACTTGGAACAGCGTTAATAACCGTTCGGTACTAGGATTATTATTTGCAGTCGGCTCCATATTTATGATTCAATTTGGAGCTTTCATTACCTACATCCCCATTTTTGCCGGAATTGACCTTGGTGCTTCCGGGTTTACAAATGGGATTATTTTATGCGTCATGTCTTTAGCAGTTGCCATCAGTGCTTCTCAATTAGGACGCTTAATTCAAAGATTTTCGGAAATTACCTTAATTAAAGTTTCTTTTCTTATCAGTGCTGTGGCATTGTTAATTGTTCCGTTAATGACTAACCCTTGGCTGCTATTGATTCCTAGCGCTTTATTCGGTGTAGCATTAGCATTTGCCTTACCATCTTCTCAAGCATTATTAGCAGGACTTTCCGCACAAGATACCCGCGCTGGATTTATGTCGGTGAATGCTAGCGTTCAATCTTTAGGACAAGCTCTCGGTCCGATATTAGGAAGTGTTGCGATCGCGATCGGTGGTATAAAAGCAGTTTTCTTCGGTACGGCTGTTTTTGCAATCATCGCCTTTGTAATATTTAATATTCTCATAACTCCTAAGCAAACGAAATCCGCATTGGAGTTACTACCAGAAATAAAGCAAGAATTAACAGCTATTCCTTCCATTGCATCTCCGACAAATTTACAAACACCCGTTGCTCAATTAGTTCATACTCTCACCAACAAGGTTATTGATTTACCGGAAAATCCTGCATTGATTTGTATTGGTAAACGCAATAATAGTATGCAGGGAATAAATGTTGCAAATTTACCTCACTCGGAGGTTGTTTCACGAAATCATGCTCAAATCAAATTTGATGGAGAAAATTACTATATTCAAGATATGGGAAGTTCTAACGGTACTTATATTAACAAATATCCACTTTTACCTGGTACTTGGTATAAGTTGGGTTCGGGTGTCAAAATTGGTTTAGGTAAGCGTGACCTAATAACTTTTACATTTCAACTTAATTAAATAAACGCACGGGTTTAGAGTTAAGATTTTGAGTAATAGAAGTGACTCTTTTCACCACTTCAATCATATATTGATAATCGGGAGGTGATTCTGACGGTAAATATTTAGCTTGTTGAATCACAGTAGGAGGAGCCTTTTTGATATAATTGGCAATTATATTAACACGATTCTGCTCAAGTTTAGGACTAACTAAAACAGCACCCGATGGTACGGTATGAGAATCATTAAATAAGACCCGAAATACAGAATTGAGTTTTGATTTATAAAAATTAAACTCTTCCAAGGACATTGCCGCAGCATCAACTTTACCTTGCGATACCCATTCTAAAGATTCTTTTGATGTTGGAGCAAATAGGATTGATGCTAATGTTAAACCATAAAGATTATAAAGTGGTAAATAATAGCCAGTTGCATCACCCTCCTGTCCTAAAGCAATATTTTTTCCTTGTAAATCTGATAATTTTTTCAAAGGGCTGTTTTGATTGACAACGATTATAGAACGCGAACTAGTACCGATTTGTAAAGGGAAAAGAGTTGAATATTGATAATTAGCAATAGCGATCGCAGCTAAACCAGGAGTAGCAAAAACTAACGACCAATAATGACGCTTAATCTGCTCAATTGCTATTCGTTCATTAAAAGCAGGTTCTATTTGAACAATAGTTTTTAATTGTTCGCTTAAGTATTTACGGAAACTGCTCAACCTTTCTACAGTTTGTTGTCCTTGTCCATAACTGATTACACCAATAACTAATCCCGATTGTGGATTAATTATTGTTTCTTCTGTCGTACAAGCTGCTAAGGAAAACAGCATTTGCAACATAAATGCACGTCGAGACAATCTTAATTTCATCTATTAATTATGTAAAAAAGGGCATTATAATTATCTAAGTAATTTAAATTGTTAGATAACCGCGAAATAAATCTTTATATAGTTACGCAATAAGGAGACGACCGTGAAAATAGGAACTAAAGCAAATCTAATTCTGATAACTGTTTTCATCATCGGTATTTTAGTGAGTGGAATTGTGCTGTCAAATGTATTAACAAACAAAGCAGAAAACGAGATAAATTCTAAAGCCGTAATCTTAATGGCAATGAATAACTCACTTAGAAACTACACAAATGAACGGGTAGGACCTTTATTATTACCACAAGTAGAAATTCAAGATAATTTTATTCCAGAATCGATACCAGCTTATTCTGTTAGAGAAGTATTTGAAAGTTTTCGTGCTAATCCAGAATATGCCAATTTTTTCTATAAAGATGCAACATTGAATCCTACCAATTTGCGAGATAAAGCTGATAGTTTTGAGACTAAAATTGTCAACAAATTTCGTCAAGAGCCAAATACACCATCTTTATCTGGTTCCCGCACGATGGCTGGAACAAATCTTTATTATACTGCTAAACCTTTTGCGATTAAAAATGAAAGTTGTCTGCGTTGTCATAGTACTCCCGAAAATGCACCAAAAAGTCAGCTAACAACTTATGGAAGCGAAAATGGCTTCGGATGGAATTTGAATGAAATTCTTGGTATTCAAATCGTTTATGTACCCGCCGAACAGATTCTTAACAATGCTCATCAGTCATTTATACTAGTTACTGGAATTGTGGCAATAGTTTTTACATTCGTGATTATTGTGATGAATTTGTTGTTAAAAAGAATCATCCTACAGCGGATTAGAAAAATTGCCATAGTTGCCGAACAAGTTAGCGTTGGAAATATGGATGCTAGTTTTGGTAAACAAAATAAGGATGAAATTGGAGATTTAGCTGAAGCTTTTAATCGTATGAAATATAGTTTAGAAATTGCTATGAATATGTTAAATAAGAAAAAAAATAGTTGAGCAGTAGACTATAGCAATCCTAAATTATTCATGAGAAAACACTGATAAATATTTAGTAAAATATAAAACTAGCTTTTCAACTTTGTTTTACGCAATATATCAATTCAGCCACAAAGCATAGTAATTAGCGAGTTAAAAGAGATACTTTTGTAAATTAAGTATTTTCTCACGTTTGATTCCGGATTGCTATATGTACATTTTCTGTTCCCTATTTTCTATTCCCTGTTCCCTGTTCCTTATTCCCTACAAGTTATTTAGAAATCAAAACGGATTCTTATATGTTTTATGGAGAAATTTAACCCAGATCGATCCTTAGTCAAAAAATATCTAAAAATCGGCTATTCTTTAAGAAGCTGCTTGCGTGTCTACAAAATCTTACCCTTACTCGCTTGTCCTAATTACTAATTATTAAACAGGAAGATATAATCGTGAAAATAGGAACTAAAGTAAATATAAGTCTGATTATTGTTTTTATCATTAGTATATTAATTAGTGGAATTTCTTTGGCAAATGTATTAGAAAAAAAAGTAGAAAGCGAGGTAAATTCTAAAGCATTAGCCTTAATGGATATGAATAATTCAATTAGAAACTATACAAACGATCGCGTACAGCCTTTATTGTTACCGAAACTAGATACTCAAGAAAAATTTATTCCAGAATCTATCCCAACTTATTCAGTAAGAGAAACTTTTGAATATTTTCGTAAAATCCCCGAATTTGCTAGTTTCTTTTATAAAGATGCTGCATTAAATCCGACCAATTTACGAGATAAAGCTGATGATTTTGAAACTGAAATTGTCAACCGATTTCGTCAAGAGTCAAATACAACATCTTTATCTGGTTTTCGCTCCATGTCTGGAACACAACTGTATTACACTGCTAAACCTTTTGCGATTAAAAATGAAAGTTGTTTACGTTGTCACAGTACTTCTGGAAACGCGCCAAAAAGTCAGCTAACAACTTATGGAAGTGAAAATGGCTTCGGATGGAAGTTGAATGAAATTGTTGCCGCTCAAATTGTTTATATACCTGCCGAAAGGATTATTAACAATGCTCATCAGTCATTTATACTAGTTACGGGAATTGTGACGATGATTTTTGCATCCGTCGTTATTGTGATGAATCTGCTGTTAAAAAGAATCATCCTACAGCGGATTAGAAACATTGCTACAGTAGCCGAACAAGTTAGCGTTGGTGATATGGATGCTAATTTTGGCAGACAAAATAAAGATGAAATTGGAGATTTAGCCGAAGCTTTTAATCGCATGAAGTATAGTTTAGAAATTGCGATGAATATGTTGAATAAGAAAAAAGGGGAATGACTAATTGGAAATACAAAATGTAAAATTGAATAACTTTTAACCTTTGACCTTTGCTCGCCTATTTTTTCAATATCCGCTGCTTAAATTCGATCGCCATTGCGGGATCGGGAATATTCTGTGCTAATCGATCGGCAAATTGTATGTCAGTAATTTGCGGGTGGGATTGCAAAGTCTCTTCAATGATAAAATTAGCCATAGGACCAATTAAATAAACTAAATCGTGTTTGCATTTGTTGACAAAGTTGTTGTCGATGGTGGGATATGCAACTGCTGGAGATTTACCTAACTCCGTTTGAGTAGCAATAGCTGGTATTGATAAGATAGCTGTTGCTTGATTTTTGAACTGTGTTTTTTTCTGAAGTGATATATAATCCGTAAGTTTTTCGATTAACTCTTCATCATTTGCTGCTTTTTGAATAGATTGCTGCAATATTGTTCCGGAAATTACTCCTATTGATTGTTTGAGTAAGTTTTCTAATTCGGTATATTTTTCAGAATTTAAACTGAAGTTTTTTTGAGATTGTGCTGGTATTTTTACATGAGAAAATTGATTAGGAGTCGGGGGTTTTTTGGGTAGTTGAACTACAGTTCTTTGATGGTTGATTTGTTGAACATTTTGTTGAATATTCCCTGGTAAAATATCAATGATTGCTTGGGTACCCGAAAACCAAGTATGCAAACTTATTCCTTGAATTTGTAAAAGTTTTTGTAGTTGAGTAATCCATTGAGCAACGGGTAATCCAACTTGATGATTTGCGTCGTTAAGACTTTTTAACAAAGTTTGGGTAACTAATTCTGATTTATCGATAGGTGTTTCCGTAACTATTAAACATTGTCCGTATTCGGTACCGCACTGTAAATCTTCTAGCCAATTTTCCCCAGAACTAATCCCTGGAGATACCGATTTTATTATATCTAAAATGACTATTTGCTGAGTATTTTGAGCGCGACGTAATACTTGTCTCAAATAAGAACGACTCAAACGCACTCCGTCACCTAAAATTAAACAGGCTTCTCCATCTTCGTTTTCTTGAACGTACCCGCGTAAATATAATAAGCAGGTGGGTATATTCTTCACTCCCCCGACTTTTATAGAGGATTTTTTATTTAATTCTTCGCTCTTACGGATAAATTGTTGAATTTCTGAGCGAATTTCCGACCAATTTTTATGTTGGTGAAAAAATTCCACTTCAAAATCACCAGCAGTAGCTAGTAATTGACTTAAATCATGAGTGTTTTGCTGATTTTTTAATCCATCAACTATTAAAGCACGTCGTAACTTTTGAGAATTAACATTCTTGTGCTTAAATCCAACAATTAATTCTCCAACACCTTCAACAATTCTTTTCGGAGTTTGTAAAGGATACTCTGGATAAAGCTTGCTATCTCCCCGCTTGAGCTTTTGCTGATTAATTAAACGTACTTGATGATTTAATTTATCAATATACTGTACCGTCTGACGATAAACATATTTATAAAGTCCGTCAGCATCAATAAATCCGCTGTTATCGGCAGCTTCCCCCGACAATCCCCGCATTAAATAGTAGGTGAATACTCCATGTCCCAACTCGGGAAACTCCCAAGATTGCTGACCGCGATCGCAACTGAGTAAAGCACAAAATCCCTTACTTTGAGAAGCTTGCTGTCTTAAGACATTCATTAGTTGCGGGGTAGTGTTGGATAGAGGAGCGATATTTCCATCCCTAGCACTACCAGATCCCGCTCCCAACAATGCCATATCACCACTATGACAGGTATCCAAGCATAATAACTGTTGCTTTGCTGGACTAGCACCTAACATTTTTACTAGTTCCTGCATAGGTAAACCAGTAGCCAACAAATTATTTTTATTAGTATCTGAAAAACACAGGACAGCTTCTTGCGTATTTGGCTCTAACATCCCGTGTCCTGAGAAATACAGCATAATTGAATCGTGAGCTTGAGATTGCGAAACAATTTTTTGCAAACTTTTACGAATATTTGTTAATTTAGGAGTCTGTGACGCAAAATCGTGAAGCACAACGACTTCTTTGTTGGGAAATCCTTCAGTAGCTTTAACAAGTGCTGCTTCCAAACCCTGACAGTCTAACGCTGGATAACGTAAAGAAGGTAAACCGATATCTTGATAATCGTTAACACCTACCAATAACAGCCAAAGCTTGGCTTCTCCTGATTTTAATGTATAAGTTGAATTGCTAGAACCTACGCCGAGAGCCATAATTTTAGACCTCTGATAAGATTATTTTATCCTTAAATCGAATTTTGTTCTTATTTTTAGAAAATTAAGATAATTGAATTCCAGTAATTCCAGTATTAACAAAGCTGCCATTTGTGTTCTAACTTTAAAGCTTAAAGATAATCCCCAATCGAGAAGAACTAGAGAAGAATATTTGTGAATTCGATATTCGCGATCGCAACTGTAAGTCACAACCTAAAGGCAGTTGTCCAAGACTAATATCAATAATTGTAACTTTTTTAAGCATGAACTTTCAGTACCTTTAAATTAACCTTCCCTATTTATTGTATGGGTAAAGCTTTTACAGAGTTATGCAGTTGAACGTCAAGTTTCCTAATTTAAAATTTTCATGTAAATTTATTTATATACTCAGAAGTATTGACAAAATTGATTCGTTCATACCAAGTTAGTAATAATCAAAGTTAAATTGTGTAAATTTATATTTAAGTCTATTATCGGTAATTAATTATAGATAGCTGTATTTATGATGTAATTATGCATTTGTATTTGTGAGTAATTTTAGTTATGCGTTCTCGTCAAGGAATCACCGAATTATTTTCAACTTTTTTACAATTTGATGCTGACCGGGTAATTGGTTGGGCAACTGAAGCTAAACTGCGTCGAAATATTACTAATCGTCAAAACAAATTAGCAAAACCTGAAAATTCCGAAGATTTCTGGGTAACTTACTGGTATAAAGAATGGCTTTCTCAATCGGAGAATTTAGCAAGCGGACATATATCAGCTTATTTACAAGAAGTTTGCTACTGGGCTGCGAATAAAACAGTTACTCATTTTTCATCGGGACAATATACTTTATCAGATTGCTTTCAAGCGATCGTCACTAAGACTGATAAAGTTTTGCAAGGCTTTAAACCCGATATGGGTTTTAATATCAAAAACTACGCGAGTGCAATTTTTAGCAGCGAACTTAAAGAATTGTTACGACAGCAAAAAGAAGTTGATATTTCTACCGATTGGCGGTTGTTGCGGAAACTAACTCAAAAGCGGTTGGTAGAATCTTTAGAAAATGCTGGATTGAATTTAGCGATCGATAATTACGTACTTGCATGGAAATGTTATCAAGCTTTGTACGCTCCCCGTAAAGAAAAGGGAACTCGCAAATTAGCAAGACCTGATGATGCTGTATGGGATAATATTGCCAAACTTTATAATCAAGAACGTCTGACCCAATCGCAACCGGGACCCGAATGCAATGGTACAACTATCGAAAAATGGCTGATTGCTTGTGCTAAAGCCACACGGGCTTATTTGTATCCGAATATGGCTTCCTTGAATGCAACTACCGGAGATAATTCGGGAGAATTTCAAGATATATTACCGCAACTCAGACAAGAATCTTTACTATCAGAAATTGTTGTTCAAGAAGAAATTGCCGAAAGAAAATCCCAGCAAGATCGAATTAGCGATGTATTGATTGCTGCAATCAACCAGCTAGATGAACAAGGACAAAATATCATCAAATATTACTACCAAGGTAGTTTGACCCAATCCCAGATCGCGAAAGAATTGGGAGTCAAGCAATACACTATTTCACGAAAGCTCAGTAAATGTAAAGACACATTATTGATTAAATTAGCAACTTGGTCAAAAGAGTCGCTGCATATCTCCTTAAACTCGTCGGTACTAGATTATATGAGTACAGTTTTAGAGGAATGGTTGCAAAATTACTACAAACCTCAAGACTCATATTAAATTCAAAAAATTACCTTGATTATATTTCTTTCAAGCGGGAGCCAAAATTATGACAATTGATTTAGAAACGCTGAGCTTAAATAACCCTACCAATTTATGGCTAGAAATTCCTGAAAGCCAACAAACCAAGATTTGGGAACAAAGCCAAGCCTTTTCTACAGATAATCGTCGCTGGATGGCATATCTCAATCGCTTGAGCAGCCAAGTATTTTTACCTTGGATAAAAGAAGAACACGCGGGTGATGCGAAAGTGTTTCCTAATTGGGCAACCTTACCGAGCATTTGGGAAGTTACCAACGGTACGGGTATTTCCTTTAACGGTAAAAAGCTGGTGCTGATTCCCAGTGAAGCTTTAGATATATCAGAAATACGAGTTCCTCAAGAATGGGTAGACATTCCAAATTGGAGTGCCGATTATTACTTAGCCCTACAAGTTAATATAGAGGAAAACTATATCAGAATTTTGGGTTATACATCGCAAGTAAATTTAAAGGAAATGGGAACTTATGATGCTAGCGATCGCACTTATTGCTTGGACAAAGAGCATCTAATTTCAAACTTGAGTATTTTATGGATAGCACGTCAAGTTTGTTCCGAAGAAGTTACTAAAAATGCAACTGTTCCGATGCCGGAATTGTCCGCAACTCAAGCAGAAAATTTAATTAATCGGTTAGGGAATCCTCAAGTAATCAATCCCCGTTTAGAAATACCTTTTACCATGTGGGGAGCGCTTCTAGAACATGGTGGTTGGAGAGTGCGACTGTACGAACAGCGTCAGGGGATGCAAAGACAGTGGTCAATTCGTCAATGGATGCAAACCGGAGTATCGGAATTTGCTCAACAGTTCGGCTGGGAAAGCGTAGATTTACAGCCCGGTTTAGAAGGTGCTAGAGGTTCTACAACACCATCGGGAGCAACTACTTTAATTAGAAAAATTACTATATCCGGGGATGAATATGATTTATTAGTGCATCCCAAAGGTAGAATTCAAGATAGAATTTGGCGGTTTGAATTACGACGTGCCACTGTAGGAGAAATGATTCCTGTTGGCGTGAAGTTAATATTGTTAACAGAAGATTTGCAGCCATTTGACGGCAATCAAGCCCAAGCTAGAACTCCTGTAGAAAGAATTTATGTAGATGTTGCTTTGGGTGAAGATGAGGAAGGTTTAGTGTGGAAGACAGAGCCGACAGCCGATGATTTTGAATATGAAACCTTGTATTTATAAAGTTTTCTTGTAGGGTGTGTGACACAAGAAGCGATTATATTTCTAACAACAAGGTTTGTGGTGTCACGCACCATTCCGGGTTGTGAAACAAATGACATTTAAATTCAGCAACGTAAATCGGTCACAACAGTATAGTAACCTCTTCTTTTCTGTTCAATATTTTCATTTGCTTGTACATAAACAGGTTTATAATTTCCATTTTGACCATCGTATACCACAATTAAGTGAATTGCGTTTTGGCGTTGTCCCTCAGATATCCAATCAGCAATAGGGAGATCATCTGTATTTTTTTCCATTTTTGCTCTTTAGTCGGTGGTTTTCCTTATACGCAGGCATATTTGGGGAGCAACACCAACACATTCAACGCGCTTGGAGTCAACGTAAAGGTTGATGCTCTTAGGGGCAGAGGTGTTAATTATAGTATTGCAATCGCACCCCATAATCATTATATATAGAACTAAGATTAAGCCAGAAAATTTACTCATCTTTTTTTCGTCTTTCTTATATTCCTAGGACTTACGCACTGTACAAAACAACCATCTTGTGTATTAACGTAAATACTTTGTTTCAGGCTTTTGGATGTCGCTTTTGATTGCTGGCGTTCACCGTAGGTGCGGTTCTCGCCAAAATATGATTTAAAAATCTAGCTGTAAGCCTTGAAAACTATACCTGCTATTTAGGCTTTTCTGTCAATGCGTAAGTCCTAATTCCTTTAAATCCAACCTTGTTTTCAACTTCTCGTAATTTCAGAGGTGAATTTGTACCATCATTATAACTTTGACGGGATGGTTTTCGGGTTCTTCCGCACTTGTTATGCTAATTAAATAGTCGTAAAAAGGCAGAAGGCAGAAGGCAGTAGGGGAAGAAGGAAGAAATTAATAAATAATACTAACTAAACTGTTTGGAATCTTTATACAGCAAAGGTTTTCGTGATTTAATCCTGAGAATTAGCATACTAGGTACTGAAGAGCCGGTTTTCGTAAAATACCTAATTGATTCAAAATAATCCCAATCAAAATTACAAAACCGCCGATATATTGAGCTATAGCGTTTTACAAAAAAGGATGAAAAAAATTATCCCCAATTTTCAATTAATCAAACAAAACCCCCCTTTAATAAGGAGGGTTGAGGAGATTTAAGGTTGTATAAATCCAATTACTTTAAAAACTCCGTCAACTGTTCCAACTTCCGCCAAGGTTCTCCATCTTTCATGGCATCTTTCGCCAACACCACAGCATTTGCAAAAGTCTGTAAATAATTCCCTGTATCCGCAACCGCTTCACCAACATACAATGCCAAAGCAGCATTCAAAGCCACAACATCTTGCTGCTGTTGAGTACCTTGACCTTGCAAAACAGCCTTGAGAATAACGGCATTTTCTTGAACGTCTCCACCTTTTATGGTTTCAATCGGTGCGGAATTTACGTTTAATTCGTTGGGATCTAATTCCAATATCTGTATTATTCCATTAGATAATACCGCTAAATCTGTTTTATCTCCCAAACCGGCTTCGTCCAATCTTTCCCTGCCGTGGAGAACAATACCACGACGAGTTCCTAACTTACCGAGAACTTGAGCAAAGGTTTCGATCAAAACCGGACTATTAACTCCAATAACTTGTCCGGTAGGTTTCAAAGGATTGAGCAAAGGACCGAGTAAATTAAATACAGTGCGGACTTTGAGAGTTTTTCGTAACGGTGCGATCGCCTTTAATGCCGGATGCCAATCTGGGGCAAATAAAAAGGTGATTCCCACAGCTTCTAAAGCAGCTTGAGCTTTTTGAGTATCGGCTCTGAGATTAACTCCCAAAGCTTCCAACACGTCAGCAGAACCCGTTTTACCAGAAGCGGAACGATTACCATGTTTGGCAACCTTAACTCCACAAGCAGCCGTGACAAAAGCAACTGCTGTCGAAATATTAAACGTTGAAGCTCCATCTCCACCTGTTCCGCAAGTATCAATAAAAGGTAAATCACCTACAAGATTGCGAGAAACAGGTTTTACAGATTGCGATCGCAACACCTCTACCATTCCCAATAACTCTTCTACAGAAACACCTTTCGCTTGAATTGCCGTCAAAATCGCCCCAGACAACACCTCCGGAATACTTTCCGTCAGCCAACCTTGCATTAATTCCGATGCTTGAGAAATATCAAGGGATTTTCCATTAAGCAATTGTTGCAATATCGCAGACCAATTGTTAGTTAAACTTGATTGTTCTAATTTTGTTTGCATGATTTTATATTTGGGAATTGGGAATTGGTAATTGGTAATTGCGAATTGGAATAGTTAGAAGTTAGGAGTGATAAGTAAAAAGTAGTGAGTTAGGAATTATTAATTCTTCTCCCCATTACCGATTACCCATCCTTAAAAAGAGAAAGTTGTTCGTAAAGTTCCGGTATAAATCGTACCATTACTATTTTGATTTGCGGCGTTTTCAATTACTTGAATAGTTGGCGTGATTTGCACGTTTCTATTAACTGGATAGTTGTAAAATGCTTCGTAATTTGTCTGAGTTGAATCGCCGATTTCTGTGGCAATAAAAGGCTGTCCAACTGCAATTCCAGCTAAAGCACCTTTAGTAAATAAGTCCCTGAATCCAACGCCAGCCATCCAATAATTCGGACTAATATCGCCAAAACGAGTATTGTTGTAATTACTGTAACCATAGCGTCCAAATATACCTAGCTTCTTGGCTAGGGTAAATTCTAAATTGGCTCCAATAGCGTCAAAATGGTTATCAAATACTTCACCACCGCTGTACTGTAAACGTAAAGCTAAATCCCTAGAAGGGGAAAATTCAACTTCTACAATACCTTGATAATTATCTCCAAATAAACCGCGTTCTCCTCCTGTATTGGGAGAATTGGGAATATTAGGAGAATCGTACAGTACATCAATAAAAGGTGCCGTTCCAATGAGTCTTCCTCGATCGCTGGGATTTCCTGCATCGGCTGCGGTATAAGCAGCCCTCACCGTAAAAGCTCCTCGATTGGGTTTCCAGTCAATTACAGCCCCAGCACTGGGAAACTCAATAGGGAAGATAACATAGTTATTTACAAAAGCTTGAGTACTAAAGTCGCGGAAGCTAAGTTTGGCATAACTATTAAAGTCTATAAAATCGGCAGCCCGAATATTCGGACCGATGGTAACTGCTAAATCTTGACTGGGTTTAAAGGTGTAATAGAGTCGAGAAATTTCAATATTTCTATCTGTGGGGGGATTGATCGAATAATCCAAAGCACTACCGAAAAATGGTTCTAAGAAACCACCTGCATTATCTCTACCACCTTGAACTTGACCGTTTTCTGTAAAACCGCTTCCCGTTTCCAAACGCAGTTTTAATAAGTCAGTTTTATTAAAGCTAGTGTCTAAATCAATTCCTGCCCTAAATACAATTGTAGCGTTGGGGTCATTTGTAATTTGTCTCCCCGTAGCATCAATAATGCGATCGCCATCAAACCCACCAAAGTTAGCAGAAATAATTGCTTGTCCGTGTAACTTAGTAGTTGTAGAAAACTGATTGGCTTCTAATTGGACGCTACGTGCTTCTAAAGTATCCACCCGACCGCGTAAAGTTGCTAATTCCGCAGTAAAATTTTCCTGTAACCTCTGCAAAGTTACCAAATCTTCTTTTGTTACCGCATCCGTCGTAGCCGTAGCAATTAGTTCGTTAACTCTATCCAAACAAGCATTAAGTCCCGCAGCAAATTCATAACGAGTCATAGCTCGATTGCCGCGAAAAGTTCCATTCGGATATCCAGCAATACAACCATACCGCTCAACTAAAGACTGTAATGCTTGAAATGCCCAATCAGTTGGTTGAACATCGCTCAATTGATTAACATTCGTAACCTGACCCATTCCTGTTTCTGCTTTAACAGGAGATATCGTTAAAAGAAAGCAGAAGCTACAAGAAAGAAGAAAGAATAATTTAAAGCTTTTAATCATTGTTGAAAATGGATAATTGGTAATTGGTAATGGGTAATTGGTAATTGATGATCTCTTGCAATCTGCTGTAATTCCTGTCCTCCTAACTTCTCACCTTTGACCTAAACAACTCCTAAATGCCTAAGTGCTAACTGCTCGCTGCAACAACTTCACCACTGTTTGTACATCTTTATCACCTCTACCGGAACAGTTGATGACAATTCGAGGACTACCAGTCAACTGCGGACAAAGAGTTTCCAAATAGGCGATCGCATGAGATGTTTCTAAAGCGGGAATAATTCCTTCTAATTGCGATAATAATTGAAATGCTGTTAAAGCCTGTTTATCGGTAACGCTGTAATATTCCGCACGCTTAATCTCTTTGAAATAACTGTGTTCCGGACCAACTCCGGGATAATCCAAACCAGCGCTAACAGAGTAAGGCTCGATAATCTGTCCATCTTCATCCTGCAAAACGAAACTCATGGCTCCGTGTAAAACACCGACTCTCCCAAGTGTTAAAGTTGCCGCGTGTTTATCAGTATCAATGCCTTCACCAGCCGCTTCCACACCAATTAACCGTACCGATTTCTCGCCAACAAATTCATGAAATAGTCCCATTGCATTAGAACCACCACCAACACAAGCTAAAAGAATATCGGGTAATCCACCCCATTTTTCTTCAGCTTGAGAGCGAGTTTCTTTACCAATAATTGCCTGAAAGTCCCTCACTATCATTGGGTAGGGATGTGGCCCAGCCACGGAACCTAAAATGTAATGAGTAGTTTCAACATTCGTCACCCAATCGCGAATTGCTTGAGAAGTCGCATCCTTTAAAGTACCCGTACCCGCTTCCACCGGGCGAACTTCCGCACCCATCAACCGCATCCGGAATACATTTAGGGCTTGTCGTTCCATATCGTGAACGCCCATATAAACCACGCATTCTAAACCGAATCTAGCGCATACAGTAGCGGTTGCAACTCCGTGTTGTCCGGCTCCAGTTTCCGCGATAATCCTTTGCTTTCCCATGCGTTTAGCGAGTAGAACTTGTCCTAACGCATTATTAATTTTATGAGCGCCAGTATGATTTAAGTCTTCGCGCTTTAAGTAAATCTGCGCTCCTGCACCATCGGGACGAGCATAATGTTGAGTCAGTCTTTCGGCAAAATATAGGGGAGTAGAGCGTCCCACGTAATCGCGTAACAGTCCTTGCAGTTCGCCGATGAAATCCGGGTCATTCCGATACTTTTGATAAGCCCTCTCTAATTCGCTCAAAGCAGGCATTAAAGTTTCTGGTACGTACTTACCGCCGAATTTACCGAATCTGCCGAAGGTGTCTGGAGTGTTTGTTGTTAATAGCATTTTTTTAGTAATTGGTAATTGGTAATTGGGCATGGGGCATGGGAAGAAAAAATAACTTTTAACTTTTAACTTTTAACCTTTCTTTTGCGTTACGCTGAAGGCGTTTAGCTCCGCTAATCGCTGTTTTTAAATCAGTGCAAAATTCTGTAATGGCTCGCAATCCGTTGTATGGTGTTGATTCTCCTAGACGTTTAACAAATGCACTTCCGACGATGACCGCATCTGCTCCCCATTGTTTTACTTGAAGGGCTTGCTCTGGGCTGGATATACCAAATCCAACGGCGATCGGTTTGTCGGTAATACTGCGGATATTTTGCAACACATCTTTGACTCGTGTCTGCAATTGAGAACGGACTCCTGTAACCCCAGTGACGCTGACAAGATAAATAAATCCGCGAGACTTTTGTGCGATCGCCTTTATTCTGTCATCGGGTGTATTGGGAGTCACAAGTAATATGACTTCGATTCCGGCAGCTTCGGCTGTGTTAATTAAATTATCTGCTTCTTCTAAGGGTAAATCTGGTACGACTAAACCTTTAATTCCGGCTTCAGCAATTCTTTTAAGAAATTGGTCAATTCCTAAATTAAGAATCGGATTGTAATAAGTAAACAAGATAATCGGAGCTTTGATTTTACGAGTGACTGACCGCGCTATGTGCAAAACATCATTTAAGCGAGTTCCCCTTTCTAAAGCGCGAGTTGCTGCGGCTTGAATCACCGGACCGTCGGCTAAGGGGTCGGAGTAAGGAACTCCCAATTCAATAAAATCCGCACCGTTTGCTTCTAATATCGCTAATGCTTGAGATGTAGTTTCTAAGTCGGGGTCGCCAGCTGTGATAAATGGAATTAAAGCACATTGCTTTTGGGCGCGGAGATGTTTAAATTTTTCGGATATTGAATTCATGGGGATTGGTAATTGCTAATTGGTAATTGGTAATTGCTATTGTTTTCTAGGGGAAGGGATTTGAAGTTTATGCAGTAATCTTTGAATTAATTAGAGAAATTTTGGGGGAGTGTCCTAATTTTGTCGTAGCAATACCCTAGAAGGGTATCGCTACAGCTACAAAGCCTGCCTTCGCAGGCTACAAGACTATTAGCCTGCGAAGGCAGGCTTCGTAAATGTAGGCGGTCTTGTCCCCCCATCTCTTCTTTAATTTGCTAAAACTACTCCCTTAGCGGAACAAGTAAATTCACTTACTACGTTAGTGACAATTGTTAATCCCGTACCTCCAATTAATGTCATGATAGATTCGGGATGGAACTGTACTGCGGCTATTGGTAAGGTTTTATGCTCGATGCCCATAACTATTCCGTCTTCGGACATGGCTGTAATTTTTAGTTCGTCGGGTAAACTATCTTGCAAAGCGTACAAAGAATGATATCTACCAACTTCAAAGGATGACGGTAAGTCTTTGAAAGCAACGGAATTTTTATCTACTACATTTACCAAAGATGTCTTACCGTGCTGAGGATAATCTAAAACTCCCAACTTCCCACCATGCGCTTCAACTATTCCCTGCAAACCCAAACATACGCCGAATATGGGAATCTGACGTTTTTTGCAAGCGGCGATCGCACTTTCTAATTTAAAATCACTAGGTCTTCCAGGGCCGGGAGACAATACAACTAAATCTGGTTGTTCGTCAAATACCGATTCGGGAAAACCATGTCGTAATGTTGTGACTGTCGCACCTGTTTGACGAATGTAGTTGGCGAGGGTATGAACGAATGAGTCTTCGTAATCTATTAATAATACTTTCTTGCCTGCTGCTGGTTTCGCTTCTTTAATGCCAAATTCCGGAATGACCGCTTTGGAAACTTCTTGATGACTCGCTCTATTCAATGCTTGGAATAAAGCACCGCCTTTAGTTAAAGTTTCCTCTGCTTCTGCTTCGGGATCGGAATCATACAAAACTGTGGCACCAACTCTTACTTCTGCAATTGAATCTTGGAGTCGGATGGTTCGTAAAATTAAACCAGTATTTAAACCACCCCTAAAATTAAAGCCTCCCACGGCTCCACCATACCAGCGTCTAGCGCTGCGTTCGTTTTGTTCAAGGAACTGCATTGCGGAACGTTTTGGCGCTCCGGTAACGGTAACTGCCCATAAATGAGTCAGAAATGCATCTAAAGCATCGGCTTCCGGTTTTAGTATTCCTTCAACATGGTCAACTGTATGAATCAAATGGCTATACAATTCAATTTGACGACGACCGATAACTTTTACAGAACCGGGTTCGCAAATCCGTGATTTATCATTGCGGTCTACATCGGTACACATTGTCAGTTCTGATTCATCTTTGCGTGAATTGAGCAACTTCTGAATTTGTACCGCATCATCGATCGCAGTTTCTCCCCTTCTAATTGTGCCGCTAATGGGACAAGTTTCCACCCTTCTACCTTCAACCCGGACAAACATTTCTGGAGATGCACCAATTAAGTATTCTCCACCTAAATTAAAGATGAATCCATAAGGACTGGGATTAATTTTTATCAGAGTCCGGAATAGTTGAGTAGGGGATTTTTCGCAGGTTTCAGAAAAACATTGAGAAGGAACCACTTCAAATAAATCACCCCTGCGGAAATAATCAAGAGCTTTAATAACTTGTTGTTGATATTCTCCCGGTGCGTGGTCGGAACCTTGAGTTATATTGAGACGTTTACCCCGGTAATCAATTGCTTCACCCGTCCGTGGTATATCTCTAGTACTACCATTCTGAGTCACAAAATCGTACTGCATCCGGAATGCTTGTTGTAAATGATAGTCAACAACGAATAGCTCATCGGGTAAATATAAAACTAAATCCCTTTGATCGGATTCCCGTTCCAATAATTTAGGCATTTGTTCAAATTGGAAAACCAAATCGTAACCCAAAGCACCGTAAAGCCCTAAATTTTCATCCAAGGGACTGAAGAATGCAGAGATAATTTCTCGAATTACGCTGAATACAGATGGTTGTCTGCTGCGCTCTTCTTCAGAAAATAGGCGATCGCTAATTTTAATCGAACCCGAAATGGATGTATCCTCTCGATTTATCTCTTCAATATATGGTTTATCTAATAACAACTCACTCAAATAACCGAGTAAAACCAAACCTCGTTCGTTGTGAGCTGTAATTGTAAAAGTGCGATCTCGTGTAGATATTTCTAAAGGTGGATTGACAAAACCTATCGCCCATCTTTTATATCTTCCCGGATATTCATAACTACTAGCGAGCAAACCACCTCGTTGAGAATCCAAGCGCATCAAAACTTCATCAATAGCAGCATCGATAGAAGTATTCGTAACGGTACGGGATATAAATATACCGCCTTGAGTTGTGTAAGAATTCGTGTCAAATTGCATATTAATTATTCTCAAACCTTCTTTAAATGTTTATAGGGATGAGTAAATTTGGTTTATGCAATTTATCAAGGTAACGAAAGCACCATTATTAATGAAATATAAATTGTGCATGAATTTTTAGCTCCTAAAAAGTTACAGAGTCAACACCCTAGTCACACACTCTACAAGAATAAAAACTAAAAAACCCGATTTTTCACAAAAAACCAGGTTTAATTAATTGTTCCTATTAAGGATTTCAATCCTTATCCATCAAACACCAACTTTAATTCCACTTTCACTAACAAAACTTGAAGTCGTCACGGAATCATTTCCCCGTCCAAAGTATTCCGATAGAGGCTTGATTTCTCGCATTAACTCGATGAAATTTCCAGGAGTTAAAGATTGCGGCCCATCGGAAAGAGCTTTTGCAGGATTGGGGTGAACTTCAATCATTAAAGAATCCGTACCAGCTGCGATCGCAGCTTTAGCCATTGTCGGCACAAACTTTGAATAACCAGTAGCATGACTGGGGTCGATGGTAATTGGTAAATGAGTCAGAGTCCGCAATACTGGTACAATCGATAAATCTAGAACATTGCGAGTGTATTTGTTGTCAAAGCTGCGAATTCCGCGCTCGCACAAAATCACGTCATTGTTGCCAGTAGATAAAATATATTCAGCAGCCATCAACCATTCTTCAATAGTTGCAGACATTCCCCGCTTGAGTAAAATCGGTTTACCAGTTGCACCAGCTTTCTTTAACAGCGAGAAATTTTGCATATTCCTGGCTCCAATTTGTACCACATCAGCAACCTCTGCTACTTTATCCAAATCGGCAGTATCCATTACTTCAGTGATAATTCCTAAACCAGTAACTTCACGGGCTTTAGCTAATAAATGCAAAGCGCTTTCACCATGTCCCTGAAAAGAATAAGGCGAACTGCGAGGCTTATAAGCACCACCTCGAAGAAATTGAGCGCCAGTAGCTTTAACTACTTTAGCAGTCTCCACAATCATCTCTTCATTTTCTACAGAGCAAGGTCCAGCGATCACAACCAAAGGATGATTTTCACCGAAAGCGATCGCACCATTAGGAGTTTGGACAACAACTTGAGAATGTTCGCCGTTACGGTATTCTAAAGAAGCTCGCTTAAAAGGTTGTTCAACTCGGAAAACTTGTTCGATGAACGGACTAATTTGTTGAATATATCCAAGATTAATATCACAAGTATCGCTGACTAAACCAATTACAACCTTCTCTTTACCAATAATTTTTTCTACAGTTCCCTCATAAACGCTCAATTCTCCAATAATACGCTCAATTTCAACTTCAGGGGTTCCGGATTGGGTAACAATAATCATCTATCTTCCTTATTTTCATTTGATAATTATTTATAGGGATAGGCTTTTTCAATTTATGCAAAATATGAATAATTTTCTCTTCTTCTCTTCCTCAGCCTCTCTACGGTTAATTAAAATATATTATTTATAAAAAATTTAGAGTCTTGATTCTTATGTTTCCCAAATCATTAAATAAAATCAACATAACCATGAAAAAATTACAAAATTACAATTTTATTAAGCAAAATAAAGTAGACATCTCCGTAAAACATTTATATTGGTTTCCTTCTTTATGCAAACACCTAACCCTCTTACACCCTTTCCCTGATAGGAAAGGAAAAAAATAAGCCTCTCTCCTACTAGGAGAGAGGTTTTTTCATTTCCGGAGATGTCTCTATATATTTAACCAAAAGCTTCGGAGAGGGGGAAGAGTTGAGGTATTCACGTCAAAACTCTTTCCTCTAAAATTTTTAGCCGTTATTCTAAGCAGCTTGTAAAACATAAGCATCTTGTCTTTGATTAACAGAAGTTGTACCAAAGTAATCTCTTCTCTTATCAGAAACAATATCGTAAACAGCTTCCAAAGCAGATTCAATAGAACCTTGTAACCAAGCAGGATATTTAGAACAATGTTCTCCAGCAAATAACAATTGATGTTGTCTTCTAGCTGCTTCCAAATAATTGGAAGTATTCACAGATTCATCTTCCCAATGTACCGCACAACCACCAGCACTCCATTCGTAATTACCCCAAGCAATAGAAGCAGCTTCTACAACCATATTCTCTTCTTGTAATTCTGGGTGAACTTTACCAACAACATCTTTAACATAACTATGACGCTGTTGTTCAGACATCATTCCCATGCGATCGGCATCATCACCGATTGTATAGCTAGCTAACATCACGCTACCGCTATTTGGATTGAATTTAACAGAAGGATAGTAAGTTTGACGAACACCTTCACCGCTAAAAGAAGCACCACCGCGAATACCTTGTTTTTGCCAAAAATTTTCTTTGGTGTGAAAAGCAACTTTTGTCGCGGGACAGTAATAAGTATTATGAATAGAGTTGAGTTTTCTTTCATCAAATCCTGCTAATTCCATCTTTCGTATTACAGAAAAAGGAATTGTACACAAGACATAATCGCAACTAAGGGTGTATTTTTCGCCATTTTCTACATAGTCAATTTCTGTATATTCTCCATTAACTCTAATAGCTACTACTTTTCGATTGCACTTAATAGGAGACTTAATTGATTCTACTAAACGGTCGATAATTTGCTCCATTCCGCCTTGAAGTTGTAATAAATCGCGACTGGTTTCAACTACAATGTCTTCAAAAAACATATCTAATGCTTTACTGCAACGAGCGCGAAAACTAGGATTTTCTTTAATAAAAGATTGTAGATCGATAGATTCTTTATCTTCGCAAAAATAAGGTTCCAAATCCAATCTTTCTAATTCATCCATCAAGTGAGATTTGAGGTCATTTTCTAAGCTTTCTCGCAAATCACCGGGAGAAATAGTATCAACAATCGTTTTTAACCAAGCTGCAAATAAACGAGTTTCTTCACTATAACGAGTATCTGTAAAAATCCCTTGATAGCGTTGTTGCAAAATACGAGGAGCATCTTTCATTTTGAAGATTTTACCTTCTAAATTAATAAAGGCATTTTGTTCTTCAAATACAGTCATAAACTTACAGAGTTTGTCGCTTAATCCCATTTCATTTACATAATGTAATGTATGCTGATGGCTGCTAGGAATTCGCATTGCTCCCAACTCTGCATAAGGTGCGTTATTATCCTTACCAAAGCGATGCGTCCAAACTCTTCCACCTATTCGGGGGCTACCCTCGATAATTTCGACTTGATGACCTAAACGTTCTAATTCATAAGCTGCAACCAATCCTGCAATTCCTGCACCCAGAATGGTAATTTTTTTACCAGGTTGCAAGTTGGTCATTTCACACATATCTAGTAAAGTTGAAGTAAGCATTTTTTTATCCTTGTTCGGTTTGAATTTCGTCTGCGGTGTGTTTACCGCTTCTGTTACTTCATACCGGACAAGCTTTCTCGTTTATGCAGATATGCGCTTTGATTCAAACTTCAATTATTTTTAGAAATTAAAAAACCCGGTTTTTCCAAAAAACCAGGTTCCTCAACAGCACAGAAAATAATCATCGATTAGTCTCGCTCTTCGAGAACACGTTTTTCAAATTCCTTTGCCCTTTTTTGATTGGGAATTCCAACTACTAAAGATTCTATAAGTTGCTTGGGAGTTAGATGCGGACATTCTTCTAAAGTGTCTCTAATAACTACACTTGCAAAAGGTCCAACAAAACTAGTTAATTCTCGCCGACAACGATCCAAAAACTCTGGATCGCTAATTGCAGGAGAATTTGTTAAATTTAACTGCGATCGCTTTAACTTCGGAATTTTTTCTGGTTTAAACTCTTTTAACAGTTGGATGTGACTTCTAAAATCTCTCGCTCGTTGTGCGTCAGGAATTTTTTTAGCTAAAACTTCTACAAATTCTTTCGATGCTATGCCGGGATTTTCTGACAAAGTATGTTCCATAACAACGCTCGCTAATGGTCCGACAAAACTTGTAAGTTGCCGCTGACAGTAATCTACAAATTGTGGATTTAAAGAAACTGGTGTTTGTGCGAGTTGTTCAAAAGTAAGCTCGTTATCCGAATTTTGCTTCTCGTTATGATGCGTTCTTCTCGGTAATAGACTTGATATTATACCACCTAATGACATTCTTGGCTTCAAGTCATCATTTTCTACATAATTATTAATATTAGTATTATTATTATGATTATTACCAAGTTCTATTATTACCTCTTTCGCCGATTGATAGCGGTCTATCGGTAATTCTGCCAACATTTTATTAAGAATGCGAGCAAAAGGATCGCTAACTTTAACGTAAGATTGCCATTGCCAATTTAAAGATTCATCTATTAACATAGATGGCATTTTTCCAGTTAATAAAATTAGCGCACTAACAGCAAGCGCGTAAAGATCGCTGGAAGGATAACAATGTCCCAAACGCAATTGTTCTGGTGGTGAGTAACCCATTTTTCCTACAACTGAACCTTGATTAAAGCACTGCTGCGATGAAGAATTATTTAAAAATATTTGGGTAAATTTTTCTTTCACTACTCCAAAATCAATTAATACGGGCTTCGTTTGATCGCCAGGAAGCATGACATTTTCTAAAGAAATATCCCGGTGAATAATATTGCAGCTATGAATATATGCCACAACTGGTAAAAGATCTGAAAGCCATTGTCTCACTTCCATTTCCGAAAATGGCTTACCCGTTTTAGAAAGGCGATCGCTTAAAATTTGTAAATAAGTTTTACCATCAATATACTCTTGAACAATAAAAAGCTGTTCCTCATGAGTTAACAAAGCCAAAAACTGAGGAATTTGTTCGTGTTGAATTTGGTATAAAACTTTTGCTTCGCGTTCAAATAGTTCCTTCGATTTCGTAATTACCTTGGAATTATTAGTATCTGGTAAAAACTCTTTCAGAACACAGGGTTCTTGAAAACGCTGAATATCTAAAGCCAAATAAGTTCTACCAAACCCACCTGCTCCCAAAGTTCTCTGAATTAAATAGCGATTATTAATTAATGTTCCTTGATTGATTTCGGCACTCATTTTTAAGTTACTAGTTAGTTAATTATATAATTTTTAGTTTAATAGAGATAGAAGATTTAAATTTATGCATCGGATTTTGTCCAGAATCTTTTTTATAAAGTAATTGGGACATAACTTGGCAGATGTCTATGAAAATGACAGGCAAAATACAGCGTAGCTGCATAAACCGTAAGCGCTCACTCCTATATAGCAATAGTACATTGCTGTTACTTAAGATGAGTATTTTAGATTTTCCTCGCCTACATTTTCAAGGTTTAGCCCGCATTCACGCCCCTACTGGATATAAAAACGGTTTAGTAGATATGGGTAGCAATACTGTTTATATGAATGGTTTACCTTACAAAGAAAACCATTCTGCTTCCGAATATCACGAATTTCTTTATAATAAGGGACCAAAATTCAACGAGTACGGGAAGTTAGATGAAAATGGTCCTTTTAGTCAAGCGATGGGTTGGAATTTCGGTGGTAACGGTCATTTCTCTATTGATGCCAAAATAATTAGTACTCAAAGAGAATTTGGAAAAGTTGATTTAGATGACCCGGTTATCGGACGCAGTGTTGATTTTTGGGGTCATTATAATGAGTATGTTAAAACGACTGTCAACCGCGCTCGAATTTTTGAATGTGACCCGGCTTCTAATTGGACTAATACAATTATGTTGGGTCAGTTAGCTTTTGGCAGGTTGGGTGATTCCAATCAAGTTCCTTATATGGTAACTGCTCCCATCGAGGGTTATCAGTTAGCTCGCTGGCAAGATTTTAATTATATTCGCGATTTACCTCTTCATATTTTAAATGATGAATTTGGTAAAGCTGCCGTTTATCAGTTTGCTATTTCTAAGGATACTGAAGATTTTCTATGGAATGACGAGGTAAATATATCGCCGACGGTTTCCATGTTGAAGTCAGCCATGCAGCGAGAGGACGTTTTGGGTTTGGTGGTGCAGTTTAGTATCAGCAATATGTCGGCACCAGTTCAACCGGATGCACCAAGTTTCTGGGAATTACATGGAACTATCGGCTTATGGTGTCAAGACGAATTAAAAACTTATCCCCACGGACGGTTATTAACTTCAAAGGCTCTTAGCAGGGAGCAGGTAAGCTACTGCGTTGCGGAGGTTCCCTCCCTTGTCGCAAGTGGCGCAACCCGTAGGGGAGCAGGGGGAAGTATGGGAAACTTGACTTTGCAATTAAATCCCCAAGGTATTAGTTTAAATATGATTACGGCTGTTCCTTGTGTTGGGCGTGAGCCTAACGCTAAAGCTGGATTTCACGAGATTTTTTCAAAGTTGGATTTAGGCGATTTAGAATTATGTACTGTTAACAGTCATAGATTAATTGGGAAAATCCCTTCAGAAGCATACAACAAGGAAGCCCATCAGTTAACTAGTGGTTTAATAGATATTCCTTTTTATGATGATTGGGAAGATTTACGAAAAGATATTGAAAATCAAGGTTTGTGCATTATCGGAAGCGTTGACAACGAAAGAACAGTTTTAGTACAAGAGAAGGAAATTAATCTTCAGGTTGACGACGCTTGTTTATTTATCGAATTTCCCAATTCTAGTAAAGGGGAAGATAACGCTGTTGAATTAGAAGTCCGCTCTTTTGTTAGAGGTCGTCCGCAATCGGTACAGTCAATTTACGTAAATCAATTTTATAATCCTAGAGCTTTTCCTCAATTACGTTACCAATTTGAACAAGATTCTCAAAATAAAGCTCAAATTTTCCACTTCCCCCGCAGTTGTAAAATTCAAATCGTTGGATTAAAACCTGGAAAACAAGATGAAAAAGGAGAATTTAGTTCAAGTTGTGAAATCTCTACCAATCAACAAGGACGCGGTTGGTTTACTTTAAGAGGTGCCAAACCGGGAACTACTAAAGTATTAATTTCTAGTTCTTTCAACGAAATACCTTGCGATCGCAACCACCCAGATGAAGCGGAAATTGCTTACGATAACCACAATAAACTCGGCTTTTGGAACGGTTCGGGCTTCTTAGCTGTCAGAGTCATGGGTGATGATTGGCACCTAGATGAAATTCTTCAAGAAGATGTAGATTTCAACTTAATTTACGAACATATTTTAGCTTTCTACGAAGCCAGCTTTTCGTTTATGAAAACTGAAGTTTTTAGTTTGGCTGATAAGTGTAAAGTAGCTACCTACGCTCGCTTGATGTGGCAAATGTCAGACCCCAAAAATAAAACCAAAACTTACTATATGCCTCCCACAAGAGATATGTCTGAAGCTCAATCCAAACTTTTACTCAAATTCCTGCAAAATCAACAGCAAATTGGTTATATTCCCACTTCAGTTCAGTTACAACCACAGCAATCCGAATATAAAATTCAAACCAAGGAAGAATTAATCACAGCATTAAAACAAGCAGCAGAATTAGAAGTTGCTGTGATGCTGCAATATATTTACGCCGGATATTCCGTTCCCAACTACGTCACCGGGGAAGAATACGTGCGTCGGGGATTGTGGACGCAAGAACAATTATATTTGGCTTGTGGCGATCGCAAAGAAGTTGATAATTATGGAATGCGGGGAGTATTAATGGAAATTGCCCGCGAGGAAATGATTCACTTTCTTTTAGTTAACAATATATTGATGGCAATTGGAGAACCATTTTATCCAGCAGTTCCCGATTTCCAACAACTTAACGCCAAATTCCCCATAGATATAAACTTTGCTCTCGAACCATTAAATGCTTTATCACTACAGTATTTTATACGTTTGGAAATGCCTGACTTCCTCAACGAACCTATTCCGACTTCAGGTCAGTTACATACATATGGTTCCTTAAGCGAACTATACGGTCAAATCCGTAATGGATTACAAAACATTCCCGATTTATTTGCAGTAAGTAAAGAAAGCGTCGGTGGAGAACATCGTTTATTCATGCGAGAAAACTTGAATAAAGCACACCCAGATTATCAAATGCAGGTTTACGACCTCAAAAGCGCCTTATTCGCCGTTGATGTAATTGTCGAACATGGAGAAGGAAGCGAAACCGAAAGCGAAACATTTGCGCGATCGCACTATCAAAAATTCCGCAATTTAGCAGACTCTCTTTCCCAAGAACAAATTAATCAATCCAAAAAAGGAGATAAAAGAACTTGGAATCCTTCATACCCATCCTTGAGAAATCCCAGTTTAAATTATCAAGATTGTAATAATAACGTTGTTACGGTTCCTCACACCAGAACGGTAATGGAAATATTCAACGAAAGTTACTTCTTAATGATGCAGCTGATGGTACAGCACTTCGGTTCAAATCCTCAAGGTAGTTTACGACGTTCCAAATTAATGAACGCCAGTATAGATGTAATGACAGGAATGATGCGTCCCTTGGGAGAACTGTTGATGACCTTACCTTCGGGAAAACGCGGTAAAACAGCAGGACCATCCTTTGATATTCCCACACCGGAATACATACCTAATCAAGAAATTGCCTATCAAACCATATCAAGTCAATTCCAGATTTTAGCAAAACGTTCTCATCGCTGCGAAGTTATTCCCGAAGCCGTTTCTGAAATGTTTGATTTTTATGGTAATTTCTTCGAGGAATTAAGGAAAAGTGAGAAATGATTTTTTTAACGCAAAGGTACGCAGAGTATTTTTTTAATACAAACACAAAAGATATGAAGAATTATCTTCTCCTTGTCCCCTTGTCTCCCCATCCCCCATCCAATCAACAATGAAAAACACAACAACAGAAGTATTAATCGTCGGTGGCGGTCCCGTTGGAATGTCAATGGCAGCCGAATTAGGTTACCAAGGCATCGATTGCATTTTGATCGAAAAAACTGATGGAGTGGTTCGCGACCCCAAAGTAAGTACTGTCGGATATCGTTCAATGGAATTCTGCCGTCGTTGGGGTATTTCCGAACAAATTAGAAATGCCGGTTGGGATAAAAACCATACCTTAGATGTGGCTTGGGTAACAACTGTGGGAGGACATGAAATCTTCCGCGTTCATTTACCATCCTATGCCGATCGCACTCAACCCGATTACGCTCCGGAAACGGAACAGGTATGTCCCCAACATTGGTTTGCTCCCGAATTTCTGAAATTCTTAGGACAATATCCCCAAGGTTGTGTCAAATTACTTTCGGAATTAGAAAATTTTCAACAATCCGATCGCGGAATAGTTGCGAGCATCAAAAATTTACAAACCGGAAACACCGAAACCATTGAAGCTAAATACATGGTAGCTAGCGATGGCGCTCGCGCTACTATTCGTAAACAATGCGGTGTGGATGCAGTTGAATATCACGACACCCAGGTATTTCAAAGCGTTGTTTTCCAAGCACCCGAATTAGCATCACAACTAGGCGATCGCAATGCTGTGGTTTTCTTTTTAGTTAACCCCATAATCCAAGAACCTTTACGGGCTGTAGATGGAAAAGGACAATATCGTTTAATTTTAAAACCTCAAGAAAACGGTGAAATTCACGATGCTTATACAGCAATCAAAGCAGCTATTTCTATAGATACCCCAGTAGAAATTATTTCTAACTTACCCTGGCGGTTATCTCATAAAGTTGCAGAAAAATTCCGTTGCGATCGCATCTTTTTTATCGGTGATTGCGCTCATACACTTTCCCCATCTGGCGGTTTTGGCATGAATACCGGCATCGGTGATGCTGTAGATTTAGGCTGGAAACTCGCTGCTACTATTCAAGGTTGGGGAGGAGCAAATTTACTCGATACCTACGAAACCGAACGTCGTCCGATAGCGGTACAGAACCTCGAAGCTGCAAACGCTAATTTACAAAGAACTCAAAAACGCGGCATTCCTCCCGAAATTGCGAATAACTCTCCCAAGGGTGAAACAATTCGTAAACAAATGGCACAAGGCATGGAACGTAGTGGAGTCAAAAAAGAATTTGACGCTCCTGGTGTTCACCTTGGTTTGCGTTACTCTTCACCAATTCTAATTCCTGACGGTAATCCTCCCCAAGATGGCGATCGCCAATGGACGCAAAGTAGTTATCCCGGCTGCCGCGCTCCCCATGCTTGGTTAAAATCTGGATTATCAACTTTAGATTTATTCGGTCATGGATTTACGTTGATGTGTTTCAACTCAAGCTCAAGCTCTGGAATTGAACGTTTAACTAAAATCTGTCACGAAAAACAAATTCCTTTGACAACTCATCAAATCGATAATCTTGAAATTGCACAACTTTACGAGCGTGCTTTTGTTTTGGTAAGACCCGACGGACACGTCGCTTGGAGGGGTAATGAAATACCTCAAGATGTGGAAATTATTGTTGATAAAATTCGAGGAGTTTGACATTTAGCAGTTAAGCAGCAACAGGACAATCGGCTTTCTTTGCAAAACCTTGTCCTGAAGCTTTTCGAGATTTACCTTTAACTGGCTTTGGATTTTTATCCATGATTTGTTGATAAGTGCAACCATCTTCGAGCATGGGTTCGCAAAAAGTTTCAACCCATGCCGTGGCACCGCAATCCTTTTGAGGATTCTCAAAATCATAAACCAGAACGCAAGGTCCGGGAATTACAACCCGACTCGAATATGTATTCTCGTTCCTACACTTAACGCTGATTGGTGGAGCGAATTGACCATCATCCATCTTTGTTCCAATTAATTGACGATTAATATGAATAACATTCTGAGCGGTAAACCGAACTTTCTTCCAAGTTGATTTCGGACCGCGAGACGCTGTTGCAATCTTAGGATAACCATTTACCGTCGGAATTACCCAATTTCGACCTGCTTTAAAAGCTCCGTGAACTCTGTCTTGAGCTAACAAATGTCTCAATCTTCGAGGAGAAATATTTAATAATTTAGCTGCTTGTGTAGTTCCAATCATTTTTCATCACCAAATCACCCTATAAGTAAATAGTACTATACCGATGATGGAATATATCAATTTTTTAGTTTTTTTTTAGAAAAATAAAATTATATTCAGCTAAAAAAGCTTTTTTTATGGAATAAGTGTCTAAATATATACACATTACTCTCATTTATTCAGTTTGATAATGTTTTACTAATTTATTGGTAGCGATCGCAATATCAAAAGACGTAGTAATACTGCGTCTCTACAGGAGGAAAAATAACCAGCATGAAACTCTATTACGCACCGGCTTCTTCTTATTCCCAACGGGTATTAATTGCTCTATACGAAAAAGAGTTAGATTTCACCCCTATTGAAGTAAATTTATTTGATGCAGAATCAAGAAATCAATATTCAGAGATAAACCGCTTTGGAAAAATCCCCACTTTAATAACCGACGATGGGGAAGTACTTTTAGAAGCGAACATTATAATTGAATATTTAGATAGTTATCAAAATGATATTCTTTTAATTCCCCAAGATAGTAACGTAAATTTAGAAATGCGAATGCTCGATCGCATTGTGGATGTATATATCAACGGGGGAAGAGAAGCATTATTTAAAGATGGTCAGCTTCCTCCAGAGGAAAGAGGTAAAAAAGAAGTTGTCAAAGCCAAGAGATTGTTGGAGTCTGCTTGTAATTTACTAGATGAAAAACTAGCGAATCGTACCTGGTTGGTAGGGGAACAGTTTACTGCTGCTGATTGTAGTGCGGCTCCAACTCTTGCTTATCTACGGATAGTTTACGATTACGAACATTTGCTTTCTTTGACAGCTTACTTTGAACGACTGAAAGCGAAACCTTCTGTAGCGAGGGTTTTTGAGTCCGGAAGAGAACAGATGACCCAGATGTTATCTACATTGAAATATCCCGTAAAAGATCGAGGTTCTTCGTTTCTATGACCTGAGCGAGCAATGATAAAGTAATGTGTCGATGAGTGTAATCTTTGTAATCTCTATGTCCCAGATATCGCTTCCCCAATCGCTCGATCCAGATTTACCTCTCACCGCTCTTGCGCCGATGCAGGACGTGACAAATCTTTGGTTTATGAAGGTGATTGCCCACTACGGCAGTCCCGACTACTTCTTCACCGAATATTTTCGCGTCAATGACACCTCAAGGCTCAACCGTAAAATTCTGGCAGCAATCACTGAAAACGATACGGGTCGCCCAGTTTTTGCTCAAATGATTGGCGAAAGCATTCCTGACTTAGTAAGAACAGCACGGGAACTCTGTCGCTATAATATTGCTGGAATTGACTTGAATCTGGGTTGTCCGGCACCTAGAGTTTATCGTAAAAATGTTGGGGGTGGATTACTTAGAGAACCCGAAAAAGTGGATCGGATTTTGGGAGAACTGCGTTCTGCTGTAAACGATCGCCCTTTAACGGTGAAGATGCGCGTCGGTTTTGAAAATACGGATAACTTTTACTCCATTTTAGATACGATTAATCGCCACAACATTGACTTGCTGAGTTTGCACGGTCGCACGGTGAAAGATATGTATCACGGGGAAGTGAAATACGATCTGATTGCTCAAGCGGTCAAACGGGTCAATTGTCCGGTACTTGCCAATGGTAATATCAACTCTGCGACAACTGCCCTCAAAGTGCTTTCTCAAACGGGTGCGGCGGGTGTTATGGTGGGACGGTGGGCGATCGCAAATCCTTGGATTTTTAATCAAATTCGCCTCAGCTTACTATCGGAGCCGATTTCGCCCGTTCCTTTGGTCGAAGTACGTCAATATATCGATCGTTTACGGCAAACTCCCGATTCAGCAACTATACCAGTGCGAGCGCGTGCCGGACACCTCAAAATGTACCTCAACTACATTGCACTATTAGTTGACGCTGAAGGTCATTTCCTCCGGCTGATGCGAAAGACACAGACCGAAGTCGAACTGCTTAATTTGTGCGATCGCTTTCTCCTTACCGATAGTAACCAATACTTAGCCCTGGCACCGTACTCAAGCTGTGTTGAAAAGCGATCAGGTGCTTAACTTATTTTATTTTTTAGCGATCGCATAACTGAAACCTTTGTGTTTAAATATACTAAAGCTGCATTTAGTTATCTTCGATAAACACAATGGATTTACATAATATAGATAATTATTTACGTCCTACGGATATTAATAAAGTTACTGCTTGGGGAAAAAATTGGAGTTGGTTGGCTGGGGGTACTTGGTTATTTTCCGAACCACAGCCTGATGTGAAAACATTAGTAGATATACAGGCGTGGGGATGGGATGAAATTGAGGTGAATTCTTCCTCGGAAGGGGGATTATTAACTATTGGTGCAACTTGTCCTTTAATTAAGTTATTAAAACATCCTTGGTTATCTGAATATATAGCAGTGGAAGGTTTTAAAGCTGCGATATCTGCGCTTGCTGCTTCGTTGAAGGTGGTGAATATGGCTACGGTGGGGGGTAATATTTGTCTTGCATTGTCGGTGGGTACTCTTGCACCAATGATGGTGGCTTTGGATGCAAGTTATGAAATTTGGAATTTGCAAGGAAAATCGCGAATCGTTGCAGCAAAGGATTTTCAAATTGCTTCTCGTCACACAGTTTTGCAATCTGGGGAATTGTTACGACGGGTTTTGATTCCTGTAGAACATTTGAAATGGCAAGTTGATTATAAACGTTTTGGCATGGCAGCCAGTGACCCGGCTTTAGCTATTGTTGTAGGTGCTTATAATGAAATTGCGAACAAAATGCGGCTGGTTATTGCTGCGAGTGTTGTTGCACCAGTGTTATTGGAATTCGATCATAATTTAGATTCAAGTTTAGATTATATTACATCTGTGGAAAATATGGATTTTATTGAAGATGCCAGAGCGATCGCCATTTATCGTCGGCAAGTTACGCAGGTTTTAATTAAACGTTGTTTTAACAATTTTGGATTTTAAATTTTAGATTTTAGATTACCAATTCCCAATTCCCAATTCCCAATTCCCAACTTATGCAACCTGTATTCCGCGTTAATAACCAAATTCATACCGCGACCTGTGACTCTGGTAGTAGTTTGCTTTCGTTACTTCGTCAACTTAATTACTTTGGGGTACATCGAGTTTGCGAAACTGGTGATTGTGGTGCTTGTACTGTTTGGGTTAATGATATAGCGGTACATAGCTGCATTTATCCAGCGATGCGAATTAACGAACAATCTGTAACGACTATCGAAGGATTATCGTTAAATGACGAACTTGCACCAATACAGCAAGCTTTTTTACAAGCTCAGGGATTTCAATGCGGATTTTGTACTCCGGGAATGATTATGAGTGCAGCGAAGTTCGATCTTCCGCAATCCCCAAAAAATGCATCCCTTGTTAAAATCCAAAATTGTATGAAAGGCAACCTTTGCCGCTGCACTGGCTACCAAGCAATAATTGAAAGTATTTTACTCGATCAAAAATCAAATGGGCGTGACATCCTTGTCACACCCGCAATTCTCACACCACACTCCGTCGGAGAAAACGTTCCAAAACAAGATGGAACGTCAATCGTTACAGGTAAAGCATACTACACTGCTGATATTTTGCAATCCGGATTATTACATTTGAAAATATTGCGATCGCCATTTCCTCATGCCAAAATCCGCAAGATTAACGTTGACAAAGCGAAAGCACTGCGGGGGGTAGTAAATATCTTCACTCACGAAGATGTACCTAGGATACCTTACACTACTGCCGGACACGCGGAACCCGTTCCCGATCCTTTAGACCATTATTTGTTAGATAATATGGTGCGGTTTGTCGGCGATAGAGTGGCTGCGGTGGTGGCTGAATCGGTGGCGATCGCGCAAATTGCCTGTGAGTTAATTGAGGTTGATTACGAGATTTTACCCCACGTTACCAATCCAGTGGAAGCGATGACAGGTAGCGTTGTGATCCATACAGAAGCGGAATCTGTGCAAATTCCCGATCGCGATCATAATATTGCGGGTGAAATATTCTTGGAATCGGGAGATGTAGAAAAAGCTTTTATGGAAGCGGATTTAATCGTAGAAAATACTTATATATTGCCAGCAGTCCAGCACGTTCATTTAGAACCTCATGTAACGGTAACGCATTTAGAATCTGATGGAACTTTGGTTGTTCGCAGCAGTACCCAAGTACCGTTTCACGCTCAAAGATTATTATCACAACTTTTTGATTTACCTCAAGAGAAAATCCGGGTTTATAAACCACAACTCGGTGGAGGTTTTGGCAACAAGCAAGAAATATTAACAGAAGATTTATGTGCTTTAGCAACTTTGCGGACTGGTAAACCCGTACAGTGGGAAATGACCAGAAATGAAGAATTTACCGCGACAAATAGCCGTCATGCAATGACAATCAAGCTCAAAACTGGAGTTAAAGCAGATGGTAAGATTATTGCTCAAGATTTAGAAATCATTGCTAATACTGGTGCTTACGGCAATCACGGTAAGACGGTAGTATTTTTATCTGGCTATATTCCTTTGGGTTTATATCGCTGTGCGAATAAAAGATTTACGGCATACGCTGTTTATACTAATACCATGCCTGGGGGTGCATTTCGCGGTTATGGTGCAACTCAAGGCACTTTTGCAATGGAATCTCAAATTGATCAAATTGCCAATCAATTAGGTCTTGATGTGATTAAAATTAGACAGAAAAATTTAATTCGTCCGGGAGATGTAGTTAGTTTAGGAAACAGTGGGGAGCATTTTAATTTAATTGGTAGCTATGCGGTGGAAGAGTGTTTTACTAAAGTTATTGAAACGTTAAATTACATTCCGGGAAAGCACCCAGTTATTGATAATCATCTCCGTCGTGGTATTGGGTTCGCGGTTTCAATGCAGGGAAGCGGTTTATGTAAAATCCACACTGCTTGCGTTAAATTATCGCGTTTCGCTGATGGTAAATATGAGTTAAGAACGGGTTCAGTTGATGTTGGTACGGGTTCCGATACCACTTTACGACAAATCGCTGCGGAAGTCTTGGGGGTGACGGTTGCCAAGATTAAAATTATTTCTGGAGATACACAGTTAACACCCTTTGATGCAGGTTCTTATGCTTCAGCAACGATGTATATTTCGGGACAAGCTGTTAAATTAGCAGCGGAGAAATTAAAGCAGAAAATTGCAGATAATAGCGTTGATTTACAACAGATAATTGAAGTCGAAGAAACCTATACAGCAGATGAAGCAACTTTAACGTTTGCGGTGCAGGGTGTGGAAGTAGAAGTTGATATGGAGACGGGGAAAGTTAATGTTTTAAGATGTGTCCAAGCAATTGATATTGGTAAAGCGATTAACCCCAAAATTTGTGAGGGACAAGCAACCGGGGGAATTGCGATGGGAATTGGTTATGCATTGATGGAAGAATTATTATTTGACGAACAAGGAAGAATAATTAATCCCAAATTGAGAGAATACCGCATCCCCACAGCGGCAGATATGCCACCAATGGAAGTATTTTTAATAGAAAAAACCGACCCCTATGGCCCATTTGGTGCCAAAGGAGTAGGGGAAATTACCACTAATTGTACCGCACCAGCAATTGCAAACGCGATCGCCAATGCCACGGGAGCAAGATTGCGACAATTACCAATGACCCCTCAAAGAGTTTGGCAATTGTTAAAAGTTAGGAGTTAGGAGTTAGGAGTTAGGAGTTAGGAGTTAGGAGTTAAAAGTTAGGACTCAGAAATTACCAATTACCCATTACCCATTACCCATTACCAATTACCAATTACCCATTCCCTTTATTTCACTTTTCCGTTCTTAAATCAACCACAGTAGCATTAATATCATAATCAAAGCCTTCTATCTTAGCAGGACTACCGATTTTGACTGAGCTTTCACCGATAACTGCACCAGTATTTTGAATTTGTGCATTGCCTGTCAAAGTTACAAATATATCAGTTTTAAATTGAGCGCTAGGGTCTGGTAACTCTTTCACCGAGCCATCTGGTTGAGTTACGTTTGTAGTTATAGGTAGCTGCTTGACAGATTTTATCGTCATTTGACCGGAGGGTTGATTGTCGATAGTCAAGTTAGTTTTTCCACCACTTTTTAAACCTTGTTCCAGTAAAACTTCCGGACGCAGTAAATTTAAACCATCTACAAACAAATCCACTTCTATCGGCTTTGTGGGAACATTAACTTGAGCGCTAGAAACAGATACGTGAGAGAATAATATTAGAATTGCGATCGCGATTACAATTAGTGGAGTCAGCGACAGATTGAAAATTTTTCTTGCCATAGCATAATTAAAATTATTAAAATTCCAAATTGCCATAAAAGTTAATGCCTTTTAGTGCAAATTGGACAGATGAAATAAAGCTAACACAAGTAGTATTGAGCTTTCATATGATAGTAGCGCACCTGTTGACAAATTAGTCATATAAAAGTCTAATATGTATTAATTACTAGTCCGTGTTGCCAAACTATCAATAGTTCGTAACTAAAGATACTTAATCGCCAAGTCACTTATAGCTGAGGAGAATAAAATGCCTACTGTTTATTTGAAAGACGAAGAGACTGTACAAGTAAGTATGGAAGATTTAGAGAAGTATCTGTATGAAAATCATGAAAGGATAGGAAATCGCCGTAAAAAATTACGCAGGCTTCCTATAGATGTTGTTCATTATTTAAATACGACTAAATAATTCAAGGAATTATGCAATATCCTTTTTTTTTAAGATTTGCCGTTACAAATATTTTTAATAAAAGCAAATCATGATTATGCTATCTAGGATTGAAAACAACATCCTTCTAGTATAAATTGTCAATTTATTCAGTCCTCTTCTAGAGGACTTTTGCTATTACAAGATGGTTAGCGATCGGCAGAATCAAGATTTACAAACTTAAATAGCTAAATAATCTCAAACGTTAACTGATGACTTTTCAAAAAACTATGAGTGAAATGGTCAATTTCTGTGCTTAGCTATTGAGAGACTTTCTGAGAGAATATTTTAAAAATATTGTTATTAACATTAAAGTTAGTAAAAACCTAGGTTAAAGTCTCCTTCCTAGTTAGAGAGAGGTTTTGAGAAGATTTTTTCGTTAAATGAAAGCAACTTTTCCGTCCAACCTCTAAAATAGAGAAAGAAGCATAGTATTGGAGACAGCAGAATGCCTACTGTTTATTTAAAAGGCGGAAAGACTGTAGAAGTAAGTATGGAAGACTTGGAAAACTATCTGTATGAGAATCACGAGAATATAGAAACTCGCCGTAAAAAGTTACGTAGACTTCCTTTAGATGTTGCTAAAGCTCCAACTAGCAGTAAATAATTACAGTTGTATTAGATAAATATTCTGCCTCAAATTCTCCATCAGCTAGTTGTTCTTTAGTCTTAGCAAAGTAAACATCACAACTTGTAAAAAGTCTATATTCCGTCATTCGATTGTCACTTGATGAAGGAATATATTCTTTTTCCTCCCCCAATTCAACATAGACATAAAGACCCCGTTTACTTTTAATTTCTCCATAAACGCACCCATTAGTAGAAGCCGCTTCAAATTCTATGAGTGTGGCTTTTATTCTAATTGCCATAACATCTTTTCATGAGTAAATGGAGGAAAAAGCATACTTAAATGCTGTTCCTCCAAGATTAACTATTTAGTCTTGTATCAAAGGTTTTGTAGTTTAGTTTTACTACTTTAAAAACCAAAGCCATTTGATTTACATTTTTTTTCAAGGACACGATAAAACAGTCCTTCTGGATTTCTTAGCGTCTCTCGTTTACGAGCTTGTTCAACAACAGCAATAGCGTATCGAACCTCTTGAATAGTGCATTCCATAATTAAACTCACCAATGTAGAGTTAAGTTTAAGTCCTATCGTCTCTACTTCGGTGAGTATTTCTAAATCGCTGTGATTCAATTGAGTATTTGCAATATTCTCGGCAACGCTTGGAAATCCAGTCAGATGATCTAAACGCTCCAATCCATATCTATCTGCGAAAGCTTTTGCTTCTTTGACAAGACTTAATGCTTGCGAGACTTTTGATCCCGAAGTATAATCGAAATAATTCATTTTTTTTCAAGTGAAACAATACAATATGAGGTTTTCATTAGAGTGAAAACTTTTTTCCAGAGGTTCTTGTTACTAGCAAGAGCCTCTTTTGTTATATTAGCGACAAAATTAGAAATTAGCAACTATCCCTCCGGCAAATCATGCTTTTTTTAGGCTTGCCCTATACCATTAAAGTATAAACTTAAGTTATACCAGGGCTACGGCATCTAGTGCAGGGGTAAAATATTGTATAAGCTCTAGGAGTATATTTATACTAAATACTATAGTATGGAAAAAACAACAACGATGATAAAAGAAGACATTCCAAAAGCCGTCACTCGTCCGGATTCAGTGATGTTTGTTCACAATGTCCTTGATGAGTATGGTTTAGATCCTTATGAATTTAGGATTTATGCTCATGCAGTTCGGAGAACCGGAGGAAAATTAAATGGCGAATATTTTGCTAGCCTGACTAAGACAGCAGAAATTTGTCAAATGAGTGTTCGCAAGGCTCAATATGCGCTGAAGTTTCTTTGTGAAGCAGGTTTTTTGACTCAGGAAAAGCGCAAGGGGCGTACAGACGTTTACAGAATGACTCACAGCAAAAATTGGGTTAATCCAGAAGGCTTAGACGCAATTAGAGAAAAGGTTACTGGCGTAAAAAGAAAAAAATCTAAGGATAAAAGTCAATCAGCTAAATCTAATTCAATAGCCGAAAAGTATAATGAAGAAGACAATAAATAATAATCAGATGCATACGCTGATGGGTAGATACTGTTCTTCATAATTTGTCCTAAAATATCATCAAAGTGATTTTTATTTTTATAATTCCCTAAATAATCTCAAATGTTAACTGATGACTTTTCAAAAAGCTATGAGTAAAATGGTCAATTTCATTCGTATCGCTTAATTCTAAGTTGTAAAAATCTACAGTATCATGTTCAAAATAAGGCCCAGCGTGCCAAGTTCCGACGTTTAATTTAATAAAGCAATTTCCAGGAATGCGAAAAGCGGCAATATCTTGTAAATCCGGTTCTTTTATTTGATTATTAGCCGGACAAACCGCCATAAACCAATCTTTACCAGCTAAAGAACCTAAGCATTGAGTGCATTTTGCGTGACGGGTAATATTGTGAAACTTGCGTCCGCGACCCTGTAATTGCATAATATAAAATCGAGGGATGCCGTTATCAAGTACTAATTGAGCATCTTCTTGATTAAATAGGTTGCCATCTTGACTAGGAAAAATAACCTGTCCGTAAGGTTGAAAATTTTCAGATGTTATAGTTTGCGCTGGTAGTTTTTTTACTGTTTTCGTAATATTCATATATAGGATTCCTATTTAATTGTTCCCTACTCCCTACTTGCTAGTCCCCTAATTCTAATTCTTTGGGAATCATGGATTTAGGAATAATGGAAGCTTGTTTTTCTTTGTCAGCAGGTTTCGTATACCAGTAAGCCCAAGCAATTAAAACTCCTTGGAGGGGAAGTCTAATAGCTTGAAACAAAGGCGAACCTGAATATGGTATGCTTTCAATTTCGATATGATTAACTGCCATATTAATATTAGCTGGATAAACCGCGATAAATAAGGCAATTAACCCCCACGCAGCGGCTTGACTTAAAGGTGGAACTAGTAAACCGATACCACCTAATATTTCATAAAAGCCACTTAAATAGACTAAACCCAAAGGATAGGGAAGTTGTGACGGCATAATTTTTACAAAAGGTTGAGGAACGAGGAAGTGCAGGGTTCCAACAAAAATTATAGTAGCGGCAAGTATAACCCGTAGAAGTTCTTTGTTCTTTTTCATTAGTTCCATTTGAGCAAATAACTAAAGTATTATTTTAGTTTGTGCGCTCAAAGTTACTTTGTCTTCTGTCGAGAGTGGTAAAAATTTAAGCCGATCGCCTTTTGAAGGTATGGAAAATCATGAAAACAGTTGCGATCGGTGGTGTTTGCAGGACTGGTAAATCAAGATTGGCAAATAAAGTATTTCAAAATACCAAAGCGACGGTATTTCATGCCGACTATTTAATGAATTTTTTAAACAATAACTTTCCGGATTCAGTAAAAGATCGGTTTCCGAAAGTGTTGATAAAGTTAATTAGGAACATGGGTAAAGAATTTAACTACACAAGAGTATTTGAATCTTGCCATGTTGACCCGGTTATTCTAAAAAGTAAATTAAATAATCCTAATTATATTTTTATAAAAAGCTTGAAGAATTACGAGAATATGGTGCAAAGCATCCTGAATGTTGGACTAATCAACACGATGACGAATCGTTAATTGTACATATTAAACATTTTGCCCAATTCTGTATGAAGATGCAGATTAGCCCACGCAGGTGGGCTTTGCTTCTGTAGCCCCAGACTTCTAGTCTGAGGGTACTATTTAGGACTTATTCAAAACAGATTCAAGGTTAAGAAAACCACTTTGAAGCAAGTACATTGAATAGGTTGTAAATAATTCTCCATCAATGGGCGCACAAGCTACACCACTTCCCGCAAGAGCGTTTAAGGTTGCATTGCAGCTAATAATTGGTCTGTTGGATGTTAAGTATAAATCGGGTATTGTCAGTTGTCTTTCCGACCAACGTTCGAGTAAAAATGGACGCAGGGTGTATAAGGGATTTTCCGCAGATGTGACATCATTTATTAACTTATCTTGCCATTCTTCGTAGGGAATCATTTTGATCGGGAAACCAAAGGTATTCAACCATTCAACTAAAGTACTTAAAGGTGCTGGTTGCGGATGTTGCAGGTGGAAAGCTTTACCCAAGGATTCTTCTTGTCTAGATAAATGCGCGATCGCCTTACTCACATAGTCAACTGGTGACATATCCAGCATATAATCCACATCCGGGAAAGCTCCCATTTGCAGACAGCCTTTAGTCATTAAGTTGACAAAATCGTCGGTATTACCAACTCCGGTTTGGCTGTGTCCGGAAATTAAAGGTGGTCGGTAAATGGTGATGGGAAGTCCTCTTTCACCGGCTATTTTAACTAACTTTTCTGCGACCCATTTAGTTTGAGAATATCCTAGGAAAATACCTTCCCAATTGTCAAAGCGATCGTCTTCTGTAACTACTTTACCTGCGTAGTAGGGTGATTCAAATACCGCGACGCTAGAGACGTAATGGAGGGGTTTAACTTTAATTTTGCAAGCTAAACGGATGATTTCTTGGGTTCCTAAAACGTTGGCTGTTTTCAGCGCTGAGTAAGGAAATACATAGTTGAGCATCGCAGCACTATGATAGATGGCATCTATATTTGTTGCCAACATTTCAAAGCCTTCAGTGCTTATACCTAACTGCGGCTGGGATAAATCACCAACTATCGGAATAATCCGAGGACTAAATTCTTCGTTCCAAATTGCATAGGATTCTAGATTCTTTTTCAGCTTTTCCTTACCAGATTCTGCATCTGCTGCACGTACCAAGCAGTAGATATCTGCATCAGTCTGCTGTAAAAGTTCGTTGATTAAAAATCCTCCCAAAAAGCCGGTACCCCCGGTTAAAAAGATATTTTGGGGATTGGGATTAAATTTAAAAGAAGTTGATGCAGGACGGATATTTTCATCTAAAACTGCTTCTGCGGCTAAATTAGGAGTGCTACTAGCATCTTTGAGTGGTTTGACATCTTGTTGAGATTCTTCCGCTTCTTCAGCTAAACGTCCCGCAAGTGATTCAATTGTCGGATAATGCCAAAGCAACATGGGAGACAGTTCAAATCCCAGCATTTTCTGTAATTTGGTCACAATTACCATTGCTTGGGTTGAATCTAAACCGTAACTATCCAAAGGTTGAGTTACGTCGATTTCTTCGGCTTCCATGTTGAGTAACTCAGCTAGGTTAGATAACAACCATGCTTCAATTTCTGCGGCTTTAATAGATTGTGTTGTAGTCATTTTAATTTGGATTTAGAATTATGTAGCTTGTTGTTTTTTGGAAAAGCAGCTTGTAAATTCTAGATTTAAGATTTTAAAATTAAGATTTATTTACGGATGGAGATTTAAAATTATCTTTTAAATAATACGTCAGGGACTTGTTTTCCATCTAAAATCTAAAATCCATTCGCGTAGGGTTTCCGTAGGACAAATCCAAAATCCAAAATCTAAAATCTAAAATAGTTTTTTACGTCTCTAATGTAGACTTGACTGGGTGATACTGAGAATAAAAATTAGGAAATTGCAGACCCTGCATTTTTAAACTTTGGATGCGGTATAAATAAGATGTTCCTATCATCAACTGGTTAGCAACATCAACTACCCGACGATTATTTGGTTCTAACAAATAAGAACCGCGCACCCAGTCATTAAAACTACCCATTGCGGGGCCACACCATACTTGATAATCAACTTCTCTACCTTTTTCACCGGAATTCGACCATCTCGAAGATAATCCCAAATACCAACGAAAAATCAGTGCCATTTTGTATTTAGGATTCTTTGCCGCTTTAGTAAGTTTGTGAGGATTACTTTGGGATTGATAAGCGACGGTTTCCTGCCAAATTTCTTCAATACTTTTGCGAAAAATCTGCTTTTCTAACTTTTCTTTTTCCGCAGCCGGAAGTTCGTCAAGGGAGTTATAGTTTCGATAGATTTCGTATAGTCTTTGTGCCTTGAGAGGAAACATTGTTCCACGTTTAAGAACCTGTAATTTCACTCCCATTTCAAACATATCAGCAGCAGGTGCCATCATCACATCAGCCATGTCAGCTTGTGCTAATAATTTTTTCGCATGAATAGAAGTTCCTGCTTCTACACAAGATTGATTGATTGAACCAGTCACCACATATGCAGCACCCATCATAAAGGCTGCTAGAGCCGATTGAGGAGTCGAAATTCCTCCTGCTACCCCAACTCTAAGGGGTTTTTCGTAACAATATTGTGCCTGTATTTCATCCTTTAAAGCAATGATGGAAGGCAAAACGCAAACTAAAGGACGATTATCTGTATGACCACCAGAATCGGCTTCTACAGTAATATCATCTGCAATGGGAATTTGGGCTGCGAGAGTTGCTTGTAATTCGGTAATTAAGCCTTTATCAACCAGTTCTTTAAGCATTTTTAAAGGTGCTGGCTGCATAAATTTACTCGCAACTTCTCGACGAGAAATTTTAGCTATTACCTTATTATTGATTTGAATTTTGTTAGCTGAATTTAAACTTAGTCCAGCCGCACGATAATAAACAATATTAGGAGTTAAATCTAAGAAAGCCGAAGCTTCTATAGTTTCCACTCCATATTTTAGATATAAATCTACAGCACCTGTTTCAATTTCTGGGTCGTTGGGACTGTGAATCAAATTGAAAGCATAAGGTCCATGAGGTAAAGATGCTTGAATAATTTTGATGGCTTCTTCTAAGCGAGCTAAGCTTAAACCACCCGCACCAAAGGAACTCAAAATCTTCTGTTTACCAAGCGCAATTACCATTTCTTCTGAAGCTATACCCCCAGCCATTGCCCCAGTTGCATAAGCATATCTGACATTGTGAAAAGCCAGAAAGTCCGGGTCTCCAAAACTTTTTGTAAAAATAGGTGGAGTTGCCAGTAATAATTCTATTTCTGCTGGTTGGCTATTATCGAGGGGACAATAGCCATAGTTAGTGACACCAATTCTGTCTTCTACTTTAACAATATAACAGGGTTTATCTATTTCCAGTAATTGTTGTTTCATTCCTTCAAGGTCAAAGGAAATACAGCTTACTGAACCTTTCCAAACTCGATTTTTAGTCGAGGAAGACCCATGAAATATCAGTCCGTTATTTTCTTTGTTTAGCACGTTTTTTATGATCAATTAACAATTAACAGTGAATAAATAACAAGTAAAAATGAACAATTATCAAATAACAACGATATTAGCTTTGCAGAAGTGTTATATCAATCATCATTTTTTAGTTACTGATTGATAATTGATAATTGTTCATTGATAATTATTACTTGTCAAACAAGTGTTCGGCGCAAGAGATTTGTAGCTGAATTATTTTGCTGAGTTGCTGACTAAATTCTTGACGAGATTTTAGAAATGTAGAATGTGTTTTATGAACCATTAAGTTATTCGCATTTACTTTTTGAATTTGAGGTTTTCTGTTACTGCACAAGCTAACAGTTGAAGCTAATTTTTCTGTAATGGTAGTTAATGATGTGGTATTTTTCGGAGTCGTTGGTAATTTTGTTTGATTTTCTATGCTGTGTACGGCAATTTTCATCGGATTTACTTCGGATTGTTTCGGCAAAGGTGCGGGAATGTTTGGTTTCTTTTTTGGTTGAGGTGTTGAGTTAATTTTCTCCGCTAATTTTACTTCTACAGGTGGGGGTGTAGGAGTACTTTGCTCTACCAAATCTGCTTTTTTAACAGGCTCAAAATTAACTTCTACTTGTTCTTGAAACAGCTTTTTGTTCTCTGGGGTCAAAATTTTGTCAGTAAAACTATAACCGCCCAATATCACTTTCTTCTGGCTAAATTTAGCTTTTTGACTAGTTTCTTCTACTGGGGAATATAGCGGTGATAAATCTAAAGCAACTTGATGACTAACTAATTTTGCTAATGCTTTGACAATGCTGCTGTGGTCGTCTAAAGCTCTGCGATTCAGAGAAATTGTCATGTGTTCTTTGTCGCTTAAATTTGTATCAATCCATCGAGAACAAACGCTACCAGCACCCGTTTCAATAAATATTTTGGCACCATCGTTATACAGTTGATTAACTAACCGGGGAAAATCAAGTTCTTTGCAAAGTCCTGTAGCGATACCTTCAGCAATGGCTTCACTTTCTAACTTTATTGGTGCATATTCCGAAGCAGAATAAAGTGTCAGATTATGCTCTTTTTCTTGAACTGGTAAAGTATTCACGCTCTTCATTTCTTGATATTCTGAAGCCATTGCTTCACAGTGAATTACATGGTCAAAAGGTGCGCGAAAAGCATTACAACCCAACTTTTCTATGACTCTTTCGCAAGCTACGGGTTCACCTGCAATTACGACTTCAGATGGTGTATTAATTTGAGTCAAGTAAACGCGGTTTTCCCCTACAATACTTTCCCTAACTTGAGATGGTGTAGCAATCAGAACGTAATTGCACCAGAAGTTATTGTCCGGTGACTGTTCTACGGGTGGTAGTTGCCAAAATTCGCGGACGCAATTTTTCGCACCTGATAATCTGTCTCCAAATAAGGTAGATGAGTTTAAAGCATTGCTCATCTGACCAAATTTATTCCATACTCCGACAGCAGACATCATACTGACTTCACCCAAGCTGTAACCAAAGGCAAATTTTGGTTTTATCTGGAAGTTATCTCGAAGAATATTGGAAAGCAGTCTTGCTACAACTATTTCATTTTCAAACATCGCTGCTGAATCATCTAGCAGTTGTTTTTCGAGTCCTTCTAATTGCCGAGTGGACAGTTTATTCAAACTTCTAGGATATACTAATCCCTCAACATGATTAACGCGACTGTCTAAATTTTGTAAGATGATGTCATCGTGAACTTGAGGAAACAGACGAAACAGGTTTCTACCAATCCCGAGATAAGAATTAACCGCAGCAGGATAGATAAATGCAACTTCTGCTTTTTTGCCTAACGGTTTAGCTGTAAAATAACTGCCTAGTGGAGTTTGCCATTCTTCACCGTTATCAAATGCATTATTTACACCTTTGATAGCTGCTTCGCTTTCTCTAACTAATTCTTTCACATTACGCGCCACAATTACCAAAGTATAGTCTTGGCTGCTTTTTTGGTAATTAGCAAAAGTCATGCTCGCAGCTTTGGGTAAAGAAGTTCCGCTATTTACTACATTTTGCAAATTGTCAACTTGCTGTAGTAAATCTTCGCGATTATTGCCTGCGATCGCAAACAATTGAAGAGGCATTTGCTGCAAAAATCTGCTGCTACGGTCTTGGCGATCGCGTTCTTCTGATAAGATTAAATGAGCGTAAGTCCCATCTATACCAATGCTATTAATGGCTGCTGTTCTTTTATTAGTTTCGGGGTTAACAAACCACGGTCTTGATTCTGGAACAACATAGAAAGGACTGTTTTCCCACCTTTTAATATCTTTCACTCCAGTCCATTTTGGTGTTGCGGGAATATATCTATAGTAAAGACACAAAGCTGTTTTAATTAGACTTGCAATTCCCGAAGCAACATAGGTGTGACCGATATTACTTTTAACACTGCCAATAGCACAGGTTAATTTATTTGCACCGCTTGGATAAGCCCGAAGTAAACCATTAATTTCCGCTTCATCTTCTTGAGAAATACCGCTACCAAAAACTTCCAAATAAGACACTTCTGGAGGTTTGATTTGTGCCAGTTCAAAAGCTTGCTGACAAGCAGAATCAACCGCGTTAGCATCGGTACTTCCCAAACGACTTTGCAAATCATTTTTGTTAGCATTTTTCTGCGCGAAACTAATTGCATCAATGACCGCGTAAATGCACTCATTTTCTTGCTTTGCGACTTCATATCGTTTCAAAACTACTGCACCGGCACCTTCTCCAACCATCCAGCCGTTAGCTTTCTGGTCATAGGAAAGAGTATTTACACCTGTATTAACTGTAGCTATTTTACTTCGTAATAAAACATTCTCCATACCCCCGGCTAAATCTACAGCACCCACTAAGACGGCATCTGCTTCCCCGGTACTTAATAAATTTTGAGCTACTTCTAAAGCTTTGAATGTAGAATTTTCCCCAGCCGAAATGGTAAATACAGGAGCCGTAAAATCCCAAAGTGAGGAAATCCGACTCGCCATAATGTTAGAGATGTAGCTCACAAATTCACTACTATCAGCGGGTTGATGAATTCCGTCTTTAACGATTGTTTCTAGCTGATTAACTTTATCAGAAGATAAGGATATTGCGCCAGTACTTAATCCTTCTTTAATTTGCCAAGATAAATTCCATCTTTGCTGGAGTTGATGCACCGAAAGTTCAGCTTCTGTAGCAATTAACACTGCTACATTATCGCCTTCTTTAATTCCCGCATCTTGCAAAGCACGTTCTGCTACCTTGAGCATCAACAATTGTTGTTTGTTGAGCTTTTCTAATTCATTAGGGGGAATTTTACTAGATACAGTATCAATTTCAAATTCATTAATATAACCCCCCAGCGGTGCTTTTCCGTCAGGTAAATTGTATTTTTTAAGTAATTCAGTTTCGGTTTCTACACCATGCCATCTCTGTTCCGGTAGAGGAATAAAATGCTGTTTTCCCTGATAAATACTGCTCTCAAAAGCATCTAAACCATCGCACTCAGCGAAAAAGACATCCATTCCCACAATTGCCATTTTAGCTGGTTTGAGTGGTTGGCTTGATTCTATTTGAGTATTTTTATTTTGTTCTAAAATTGTATGAGCATTAGTTCCACCCAAGCCGAAAGCGCTAATAGCAGCACGTTTTACCGACGCGCTTTTTGAGTGCCAATTAGTTGCACTTGTGACAATACGACTTGGTGATATTACGTTATCTTCGGAGCCGATTGGGTCTGTAATATTGATAGTTGTGGGAATGATACCCTTACTCATACTTAAGAGTACTTTAATTACGCTAGCGCTAGCCGCACCAGTAAGCAAATGTCCGATATTAGATTTTACCGAACCCGATAAGGGAGTTGCTCCATGTTTACCAAAAAAGGTTTCGACAGAGTTAAATTCGGTACTGTCTCCTAATAAAGTTCCGGTAGCATGACATTCGATATAGTCGATCGCTTTCGGGTCGAGTTGTGCTTCCGAGTAAGCTTTTTCAAAAGCTAAAGTTTGTCCTTTCGGATTAGGGCTGAGTAGATGTTTACCTCTACCATCATTGGAAAGTCCGTTACCTGCGATCGTTGCGTAAATGCGATCGCCATCTCGAACTGCATCGCTATGTCGCTTGAGTACTAGCATTCCCACACCTTCAGAGGTAAGTAATCCCCGTGAGGATTTATCCAAAGGACGGCTAATATCGTTGTTTTCAGGATATCCTTGGATACCGGAAAACAACATCCGGATAAAAATCGGGTCTGCACAACTGATACCACCCGCTAACATCAAGTCAGCTTTGTGCGTCCACAGGTAATGAGATGCTAATCTAGCAGCGTATAACGGAGAGGAACAAGCAGCATCGAGGCAAAAATGGATGTGAGATAAAGATAAAGCTTGAGAAACGATAGCAGCAGGTAAACCCGATATCATCGCATTATAGAACGATGTTTCTTCCGAGTTCGGTAAACTTGCTAAATCAAATTCTTGTTGTAAAAGTTGTCTTATAGCTGGTTCTAAGACCTGTTGATAAATCGGTTCAAACAGTTGGTTTGATGACTTCGTAGGTAACGAGAGACTGCCCAATAATACTCCACATTTGGAAAGCACAGATTTGTTTTCCAAGTAACCACTATTTTGCAATGCTTGCTTCGCAGCATAAAGCGACCATTTAAAGGTGTCATCTAGATTTTGTAGAAACGAAGCGGGAAGATTATATCCCGACCCATCAAATTTAAAATTACGGACAAATCCTCCTTGTAAGGAGTAAACTTTGTCTGCTTTTCCTTTCTCTGAATCGTAAAATATAGTCGGTTCTATCCCAATTTCATCAATACTTAAGGATGAAGTAGAATCTATTTGTTCAATTAAATTATGCCAAAATTCTTCAGCGTTTTTAGCATCGGGGAATAAACATGAAAATCCAATTATTGCTATTTGTTCCATAATTAGCTTAATAAAAGATATAAACGCAAAGTTTCGCTAAGTTTCTCGCAAAGGTACGCAGAGAACTGATTAGGATTTCAAAGATTGTGTCGGGATAATAATTCCTTTACCACCTAATAAGCGGGAATATATTTTACCTTGGTTGTCGTGGATGATAAAATCGGCTGCAACGCTATTATTCGTTTTATTCACAACTTCGCAAGAAACATAAAAAGGTTGATTGTAAGGAGTTGCTGCAAATTGTTCGTGTTTCTTAATTTCTGCGGGTAAACAAATTTCTTGATGATAATACTGCAACCAAACCCATAAAGGATGAGTACTTAAATCAACGGAGAAAGGATTTACCCATTGAACAGGAAACTGTCCTTGCTGTTTTCTATCGATCTCGTTCCAAATACATTCGATAGTAATTTTTTCTGGACTAATATTTAATACTTTTGTTAATCCTTTAAACGATTCTCCATGAAATAAAGGAAATATTGATGGATTTTCTTGATAAAAGTCATTACCCGTGATTGTAATGATTTTATCTTCGGTCATATTCAATTTTTCATAAATTGGGCTGGTCGTATTTTGCGGTAATAAATGAATTTCGTCAAGACTGAAATGGTAATTAAGTTTTCCGTTACTATTTCTACTCCATATTTTTGCTTTAAAAATGATTTCTTGTTGCTCATTTTTAGCAATTTCTTCTAAATCTAAAATATATTCCTCAGCTTGGTTTCCATTAAAAATTATGCCTTTCAATACCTTAAAGTTGTTATAGTAATAAAACCTATATCCAGGATAAAGCTGCTCGCAAGCATTGATTATCCATGCTGTTCCACAGGTCGCGGGTAAAACTGGTCTTCCACCAACTATGTGATCTTGCAAAAAAGGATTAGCTGCTTCTGTTAATTTACGATGAATGCGATAACTTCTTAACTGCGAATTTAAAGCTGCTGGGGGTGGAGAAATCGGACTACCAATAACAACCTGTGTAGAATCACGGTAAGAGTCATGAAGTTCGTTGACTAACATTTTTGCTCCTGCTTCTACCGGAATAATTTCAATCCCCCTACGTGCGAATTCTTTCTTCAATTCCGGTGTTACCATCCCACTATCCCAACCTCCCCAATTAATCGCTACAACATGACATTGGGGATACTGTTGTTTTAATAAATGAGCCGATTTGTTGAGAATTTCGTTGGATAAAGCATAATCCGACTGACCGATATTGCCATAGAAACCCGCAACGGAAGAGTATAAAACTAAATGTTCTAATTGAGCAAGATTAACGCAACTAAGTAGATTTTCTAAGCCTTGAATTTTGGCACTGTAAACTTTTTCAAAATCTTCTTCGGTCTTCTTTTCAATTAGTTTATCAGCTAAATTACCCGCACCATGAATAATACCAGTTATTGTACCCATATCTGTAACAGCGGCTATTTTTTGCTGTAAATCCTGAGTATTTGTGACATCAACATTAATATATTGGGCTTCACCTCCTGTTTGTTTAATTATCTCTAGAGTTTGTTTAATCTCTCTATCAGAAATAATTTGATTATAAATCTTTTTCACCTGCATGGGAGTAGGTTTTTCTCCTCTAGCAAGCAAATCTTCCATGATATTCTTTTTTAAAACTGCTTCGTCAAAGCAATCTCTAGCAAATAAAGGTTCTGATTCTAATAGAGAAGAACGACCTAGTAAAATAAATTTACACGGATACTGCTGTGCCAATTCAATTACGCATTTGGCAGTAATACCTTTAGCACCACCGCTCACAAGAAAAACCGATTTGGGACGAATTGAAGTTGCTGTTTTCATGATTTTTTATAAGGATTTAGCGTGTTAGTCTCGTTCCCAGCCTCCAGGCTGGGAATGCTTACCCTGGAGGCTCTGCCTCTCTTCCATCGCTTGAAGGCAGAGCCTTCTGTTAGGTGTTCCCAGCCAGAGACTGGGAACAAGTTACCTTTAACCTTTAACTTCTAACCTCTGACTTTCGACCCCATTAATTGGTAATTGATTAAAATTAATGTAATTGTCGCGTCGATTAAAACGTTCTTTTCTCATCGCGGATACAATAGCAAATGTTGTAAACGTGAAAAAGGCTACCATTAAAGCTATTAATACTGGAATTAATTTGTCACTATCACTATTGTTTCTATTCGTGCGATTAGTATTATTATGAGTTTGACTAGTCGTATTGCTAGTATTTGTCTTATTGGTCTTATCGGTCGTATTAGTAGTATTACTTGTACTATTCGTATGTTTGATATTTTCTGTATTTTGAGTTTTACTACTACCTTGAACAAGCGTAATATCCCCAAAGTCTGGTTTATCTCCTGGTGACTTGATGGATGTTTTATAAGTTTGATAACCGTTAGCTTCCACTGTCATTTTTCCTTGAATAACTCCGTTATTATCGGGTTTTGCCGAGAATCGGTAAATTCCTTCTAAATCGGTGTAAGAAACAATTGAAGTACCATCATTATTCTCGAATATTACTTTTGCTGCTCTGATAGGTGCTTGTTTACTCCAGTCAACAATGCGACCAACGTAATTATTTTTTTGTTCTGACATAATATATTAATTTGTAATTTAAAATTTTTTGCTTTGGGGAATAGGGAGTAGGGAATAGGGAGTAGGGAATAGGGAGT
>NZ_JAYGHM010000023.1:89942-101816 GCF_034931125.1 Rivularia sp. UHCC 0363
CACCGTAATTGTTGTTCTTCCTTGGGTACCGTAGGCAACTTCGGTTATAAGACGATTGGGGTCGTGTAGTTCGGCTTTGATATAGCTGACACAATTTTGGGTATCGATTTCGGGGTTGATGTCAATTGCCCGACAAAAGACTTCTCCCCATTCCCAAGTTAGTGTTTTAGTTAGTCCGAATAATCCACCACCAATAGCTCCAAAGTTGATTTTTTGTTCTAATCCGAAAGCACCATCAAGTCGAGTTACCGTACAAAAACAACTGCGACCGTTCTGTGCTGCTGCATTCAGAGATTTTTTTAGATGTTTAGCAATCAAGAAAACTTGTTTTGCGATCGCCTTTTCTTCGGGAAAATAGTTTATACCGTTGGATGCAGCGTGAAATGTAGGATGAATATGGATAAAAGCACCTATGGGACCGCAGTTAGTTGCGATCGCATTTAATTGTTGTTGCAGATGCGCTTCGCTCAAATCTTCTAAAATTATATTTTTGATATTGCTTTTCTGCACTGAGCGTCCGGGAACTATTGATTCAGGAAAGCTCAGAACTACGACTTCCCAACCGTTTTGAGTTAATGATTCGGCGAGTTCTGAGGTGGTGAGGGAACCATCATCGGTAATCAAAGCGACGTGTCCGGATGGTAGTGCAAATTCGAGAAAGTCTGGTGCGGGGAGGGGTCGTAATTTAGCAGGATGTCGTACAACCCCTCCAATTTCATTCAACGGCTCATTTAACGGCTGCTTAACTGCATCAGGCTGTAGCTTTTTTTTTTCACCCCCAGATAATGACTGGAGATACTCAACTATTTGTCCGATGGTGCGTAGTTCGCTAATTTCTTCTAGGTTATCGGGTTTGGGTAAGTCCGGGTACGCTTCTTGTAATGCACCCATGATTTCTACTCGTTTAATTGAGTCAATACCCAAATCGGCTTCCATATCCATGTCCATTTCCAGCATCTCTACCGGATAACCCGTTTTTTCGCTAGTTATTTCTAACATGGATTGACCCAGACCGCTAGTATCAACGGTTGCCGCGCTTTCTGTGGTAATTACGGCTGCTTCTGCTTCTACTGGAATTTCTATCTCAATTATCGGTTTTTCTGGATCTGCTTCTATTCCCACTGGGGTACTAGCACCAGAAGACAGAGATTTGAGATACTCTACTATTTGACCGATAGTACGCAGTTCGCTTAATTCTTCTAAATTATCAGACTTTGGTAAGTCGGGATACATTTCCTGCAATGCACCCATAATTTCTACTCGTTTGATGGAATCAATACCCAAATCGGCTTCCATATCCATATCCATTTCCAGCATTTCTACCGGATAACCAGTTTTTTCACTGGTGATCGCTAACAGGTTTGTATCCAAATCTGATAAGTCTACGGAGGAAGAGGGGGAAGGGATGGGGAGAGGGGGAGATGGGGCGATGGGGGGAGTGAGGGATTCTTTTTTGAATCCGTTACCGTTTGTAGCTGCAACTTCTGGTTTGAATTCTGGTTTAGTTTCAATTACTGAAGTGGCAACATTTGCGATTGGTTCTTTTTTTAATTCTGGTTCAGTTTCAATTATTGAAGCAGTATTTGCAGAATCTTGAGTAAAAGTATTTGTCTCTACATAAGACTGTGATTTATCCGTAACGGGTATCAAGCTTGTTTTGTGTTGCTCAATACTACCTTCGTTTTGAATTATCTGTTCGTATTCTTGCTGTACGTGTTGGAAGAAGTTCTTGGTGTACTCTACTTGATTTTGTAGATACTGTTCGTGAACTTTGAGGGTATCACCTTGATGGCTGTGAAATGTAATCATCCCCCGCTCTAAGCTTTCGATAACTTTTGGCTTGAGTGAATCGGTAGAAGATTCCGTTTTAGCAAACAAGGAGTTTTGTTGCTGCATCAGTTGAAAAAATGTTTTCACATATTCGACTTGATGATTGAGATATTGGGTGTGAACTTGTAAATTCTCGCTTTGATTTTGTCCGAACTGAGTTAAGACATATTCCAAGCTTTCTAAAACTTGTTCGTAATTTAGAAATTCGTTTGGTGTAGTTTGCATATGCATATTTGATTTCGGTACTGACTGCTGGGGAAGAGGATGGGGGGAGGGGGGGATGGGGGGAGTGGGGGAAATTTGCCCGTTTTTCTTTGTGTCTCGTCCCCTTGTCTCCTTGTCTATCGCTACTACTTTGTTATGTCCGTTTCCGTTACTGTGAGCGGGGATAGAAACAGAAGACTCTTCAATTTCTCTTTGTCCAACTTTTCCACCGTTACCGTTGGTGCTAACAGAATTATGAGCAGGAATTTCTGTAATAGTTGCTGTATTTGATTTAACTGCAACTTCTACAGGCTTGCTCGCTTTGATTTCTGCTTGATGCGGTTCGCTAATTGCTTTTTCCCAGCGCTGTTTGGTTTTCTCAGATACGTAATTACTACCGCTCAATTTGATGTTTAACCCTTTCTTGTTCTCAGTAGATTTGACTACATCAGGAACTTGATAGGGGTCGAGGTTTTTCAAAATTATTCCGGCAACCCGTAACTGAATGACAGCTTCCCTTAAACAGTAGTCGCTATCTTTTCTGGGACTTGAATTTAAAGCAATTGCCAAATGAGGGCGATCGCCTAATATATCTTTAACTAAGTTAGTTAAAATTCTTCGCGGTCCGAACTCAACGAAGCAGTAACCACCATCTGCATAGATATGCTCAATTTCCTGTTTAAATAATACAGAATTTGATAGTTGTGATTCGAGGGTTCTTTGCAGTTCGCGGGGTTCTTGAGAATACTGCTTTGCCGTAACGTTGGTGTAAACGGGTAGCTTGGGGGATTTGAAGTTGACACTTTTGGTTGCGATCGCAAAGGATTTTTGCGCGAAGGCAATTAGCGGTGTGTGGAAGGCTGCGGCTACGGGTAAAACTACAGCCGCACATCCAGAGTCGTGGAGAATTTTTTGTAGTTGATGAATGTCTGGTGTCGGCCCGGCTAATACCACCTGACGCGGTGAGTTCAAGTTGGCAATCTCGACTTGAGGATAATCTTTGAGGAATACTTCGATTTTACCTAAGTCCTCTTTCACCGCCAACATTGCACCAGTATCGTAGTTGGGGTCTTCGGGTGCAGCCATTGCTTGACCTCTAGCTTTAACTAGGAAGCAATAATCTTCGTCACTGAGAGCTTCACTTGCCCATAATGCTGTGAGTTCCCCGAAACTATGTCCGGCGACAAAATCAGGTTTAAATCCAGCTTGTTGCAGTACTTTATAATATCCTGCACTCAACATTCCAATAGCTGGTTGAGCGTATTCGGTGCGCTGTAATGCGGCGATTTGAGCGTTTTTCTCGTCTTCTTCAAACACTGGATGAGGAAAGACGATCTCGGAAAGCGGCTGCAAGTTATCTTTGAGCAACAAACTATCCATGTAGCCGTAGAGTTGACGCAATTGGGGGAAGTTCATGACTACTTCTTTACCCATATTTAGATATTGCGAACCTTGTCCTGAAAACAACGCAACTACTTTACCAGCTAAATCCATCCCTTCTGCACGGTAATGAATTCCGGTAGGATGTTCCCAAGATTCTGCACCTGGCTTGTTTTTCAACAAGTCGATACAAACTTGTAGTCTTTTACAAGTCTCCGATACAGAGGATGCAACAAACCCGATTCTAGCTGAGGATTGGGGAATTTCTTTGAATTTGCAAGCTTCTACCAACTCAGAATAATGTTTATCTCCTGTGGTAGATTGCAACTTTGCCAAAGTCTGTTCGCAGGTTTGCAATAGCTGGGTGGGATTCTCAGCAAACAGTAATAATTGATCGGGTGCATTATGCAAGCGGTATGAACTATCATGGTCGCCGCTATATTCTTCCAGCACTACATGATAGTTGGTTCCACCAAAGCCAAAAGAACTTACACCCGCACGTCGGGGGGCTTGTCCAGTGGGTGAGATCCAAGGACGAGTTTCTGCATTCAAATAAAAGGCAGAATTCTTGATGTTGAGTTTGGGATTGGGCTGAGTAACGTTGATCGTAGGCGGCAATACTTTATGATGTAACGCCAAAGCTGTTTTAATCATGCTAGCCGCACCAGCCGCAGCTTTAGTGTGCCCAATTTGCGATTTAACGCTACCCAAAGCAATATGCTGACCCTTAGCGTTATCTTCGCCAAAATATTCTCGCAAAGATGCAAACTCGGTGGGGTCGCCAGCCATAGTCCCGGTACCGTGGGCTTCCACTAAATTGACGGTCAACGGGTCAAATCCCGCATCTTCATAAGCCCGTCGTAAAGCTGTGATTTGTCCTTCTTTACGAGGTGCGTAAATACTCTTAAATCTGCCGTCGCTAGAAGTACCAATCCCCTTAATGACTGCGTAGATTTTATCTCCATCTCGTTCAGCATCCGACAAACGCTTGAGAACCATCATTCCCAAACCTTCACCCAACATCATCCCGTCGGATTTAGCATCAAAAGGCTTAACTTTATCGCCGGGAGAAACTGCCGGTGTTTTACTAAAACTGATGTATGCTGTAATCGAATTATCTGTATCTACTCCCCCGGTTAACATCATATCGCTGCGATAATCTGCCAACTCAGCGATCGCCATTTTCAAAGCAGCCAAGGAACTCGCACAAGCTGCATCCACCGTACAGTTAAGTCCGCCGAAATTAAAGCGGTTGGCAATACGTCCGGAGACTACATTCGACAGCATACCGGGGAAGGCATTTTCATCCCACTGTACGTAAGCGCTTTGAATTTTCTCAATAATTTTTTGCGTATCTTCGTCAGATAAACCGCTGCTTTTTAAAGCTTTTTTCCATACGGGATACTGCAATCTCGCCGAAAGCGGTACTCCCAATTTCAAAGCCGCAGAACCCAAAACAACTCCAATATTGTCGCGGTTGAATTCGCGATTTTCATCGTACCCGGCATCTTCCATTGCTTCTTTTGCAACCACCAAACTTAATAGTTGCGAAACATCAGTAACTTCTAAAATGTTCGGGGGAATACCGAATTCCATCGGGTTAAAATCTACCTGGGGAATAAAACCACCGCGATCGCAATAAGTTTTATCTTCCTTCGTTCTGGGATTAACGTCGTAGTAATCTTCGACATTCCAATGTGTTTCGGGAATCTCCGTAATGCAGTCTATTTTATTAACAATATTCCGCCAATATTCCTGTAAATTTCTGGCTTCAGGGAAAATTGATGCCATTCCAATAATGGCTATAGGAGTATGTTGCAATTGTCTGTTAACTTTGTTCATTGATGTAGATTCTTGTGAGGACATCTTTTCTTTGACCTTAATAAATCTCTTCACAGCGTTTTCGCAATTGTTGATTTGTTGTTCCAATTGCGCTAATGCCTTATCGATGGATTTAGCCGACATAGGACATAAAATAACTTTAGTATCGTTGCTTATTCAGCTAAAATAAAACTTGTAGCGACTATAAAATTCAGCTATACCTGATGATAACAAGTAAAATAGCTGCCCAACAAAAAATTGGATGAATAAATTGGCAAGATAAATTGGATAGATAAATTATCAATACTTTTCTCCAACCATCAATGTGAGGAGAAATGCAACCCCGATTAATTGATTATTTTAGAATTATTAGATAGTTTCCTCTAATGATGCAATATTTTTTCCTCAAAATGCGTCTATCCTACGATAGAAGAAAACTAAATTAAATTAAACTTGTTTCTTGACATTGAGGCAACAGATCTACAACATTATTGAAGCTGGAAAAGTAATCTTCTAATGCCTTTGCTGGAAGACCCGTGAATTCCATCCATTCTTCTTGATAATGACTTGAAGATACTGTTTCCCATTCAAATAAAGGAGGTTTGGGAATAGCTACTAAAACAGAAACGCTCTTTTTTTCGGAGTCGGTTTGATTATTAAACCTTACTGCGGCGATATAATTGGTATTAATGACAACGTTCTGTATTTTAATAAATGTCATAGCTAGTTAAAACGCCTTGGAAGATAATTTTATGAACTGTAAACAATAATGTTTGACAAGTTAGTTACAAAACCACACCATTTAAAATATCTAATTTTTTTTTGATAAATCCTTTACTCCCATACACCAATTAAATTGGGATTTTATCAAATTGACAAACAATTTAAAATATTGCTCATCTTAGTAATTAGACTGACTTTATCTTTTAGCTCTTAGCTATTCACAACTAAGGAACTAATTAATAAATATCTAAAGTAATACCAACATTAGCACAGCTTAAACAAAGCTGATTATGCGGTTTAAACCATTTTGGGAACAAATTTAGATTTGGCAAAATGTTTATTAGATAAAAAATATCGAATAATAGTATCATCCGTAACTTCATTTTTCTAAGGGTAATTTGACGAAAAGCTTAAAAGATATAAGTCTTTCTTTATTATGAAGTAGTTACAAGTTTGTTGTAAAGCAATATCGCTACTTTATATATACAGTTTAATCATTATTTTGCGGAAAGTGTGTTTATTCAGGAGAACATGATAATTAAAAGACCACCATTTTCTAATCATTTGTGTAAAATCAAGTTGATATATCAACATTAACCATATCAATTTACATAGACAAATACAGTTACTGTTGTGTTTTTTAAGTTTTACTAATTGTTTAACATGAGTAATTAGCAATTAGTATATAGCTATCCAGGGTAAACGCAAGAAAACAATAGTAATTTAATGAAACTATTTAAATTATTAGGAGTTCATTCTAAGCAATTTGATTTATTCAAAATGTAACGTGCAATTAATTCTACTCCCTATTCCCTATTCCCTGCTCCCTCAAATAAATAAAAGGTCAAATGCACCATGTTGTGAGAGTAATCAAAAATATAAATAATTAGAACGGGCTATTTTTTCGGGTTGTTTTTCAGTCCATTTTCCCCAGCGCGAGATCCCGTTACGAATAAAATCGAGATTTTCGTCACCGATAAAACATACCCGGCGCATTTTTTCGCAAGCCGTTAAAATTTCGCCGTGACCCATGAACGGTGCAATGACATAATTGTTTTGAGTTGTAAACATATCGATCAAATATTGGATTATTCCTTCCACATTGTCCAAATTGATTGGTATCTGGGGTTTTGATACAGGTTGTCGCGAAAAAATTCCCACATATATTTTACCCAACAGTAACTCGTACTGAAAAGTCATCCGCGTAGTGCTGCAAAATTGAAACAGGTTGTCCTCCGAACGCAATACAGCCACAATCTTGGCTTCATCCACCAAATAATCGTGATTCCAGGCATCCGAAGCAGTCGCTATTGCTAAAGCTGCGTTTGAAGGTAGCAGTTTGATAAAATCGTTACCAGCGGTATCGCCGTAATATACCAAATGGCGGTTGCCCAGCGTCCATTTATCGCCAATTTTGGACAGCGAGTCTTGGTTAAATAGCGAGTCGATCATTTTTGGTCGTTCCACTTGTTGTTCCTTTTTATCTGACTTAGCTTGAAGCTCTGCCATTGCGCTGTGAAAAGCTTGTAGCTGCAATTCTTCTTGTCCCGCTCGTAATTTTGTGGCGAGTTTGGCCTGCTGTTCGGCTTCTTCATAATCACCCCTGCTAACGGCTAAATCGTAAGCCTGTAGAGCTTTTTGAGCCAAAATTCTTTCTTTCCTCCCAGCCCTGGCAATATTTAGCAGCGTAGTTTTTTTATCAGCGATCGCCGTTTTCTGAATAATTTTTTGAATTTTGGGAGCGATATCCCTAGCTATTTGCTTGTCATGTTGCCAGCTGCGTTCGCTGTAACCGGCTTGTTTTGCTAGCTGTTGTGTGGTTTTAGCTGGTGGTGAAATTATTTCACTACCATTTTCCACTGTCTTGAGAGTATATTGATTGTCCCCCGCTTTCGCTCTCATTCCCAATTTAATCAGGATTTTTTCACGTTCTAATACCAGCTTTCCTCTTTCAAGGGGTTCTAATTCGTTGCGGATCAAATTTTCGTCAATTTCAGCCAATCTAGCGTTTTCTTCGGAATCATAAGTAACTATATTGCATTTAATTTCTTTATAACCCAGCAACTTGCAGGCTGTTAACCGATGCAATCCAGCAATCAAATTGAAATTTTGGTCTACTGCGATGGGATTGAGCAAACCATTCAACTGAATAGATTCTTTTAACTGCTCTACTTTTTGACCGTTGATTGGACGACGATTGTTGCCGAACTTGATTTTTTCTATGGATACTTGAGATATTCCAGACATCATAAAATTATTTCAGAACGATATACTGACAGTTATTTGATTGATATTCGTATGCCTTAAAAATGCCAAAAAGGAACTTTATTCCATAAAACTGTTAGTAGCTTGATATTAACGTGATTTTCACAATAAATATTCGACCAAAGTCCAAGTCTGATAATTTTATTCCTCCTATATTGCCTTAAATCAATCAACTTGATAGCAAAAATACCATAGCTAAAAACAATCTTTATAAAGTCAAGTAATGAACACAAATATTTTTGCGCTCGAAGATTATGGACGTTAGCCTACAGCTATTTGCTCCCCATAATGGCAAACAAAAATTCTCAGAGCTTTTGTATTTATTGCGACTAAAATTCTGTAACAAATTATCAGGGTCTATTTCTAAATAGCTAAATTGAGGGCGTATGAGGCGGCATAACAACCATTAAGTTACTTCATACAGCATTATTTGGAGTTACAAAATATATAAAGTAGGAAATTTTAATTATTCCTAGAAGCCGGTTGACAATATTCGAGTTGTTTGGCATACTTAAAGACAAGTTTTTTGGGGCTGTTACTTCCAAAGCTTCATTTCTTTAATCGCTGCAATTAAAATTTAGTTTTTGTGAAGAGCGTTACTGCTATTTGCTAGAACAATACCTTATTAATAATATAGAATAAAAATTAGGAAATATTTCGCCGGGAAATCATTAATTTTTCATTTCGGTATTTGCGAGCGGTCAAATATTACAAGTCAATGCTTTACTTGTTAAATATTCATCCTCAAATCACAAATGCATTTGCCCCTAACGGTTTCTAATTATTTATGTACGCAGCTATATTTGAAGGGGCTACTTAAGGAGGAAAATTTTTCAATACATTATCATCTGCTGTATTTGCGTAACATCCGTCAGCCGATTTGAGATTTTTGATTTATTGTTTTCAATTTGCTCAATTGAAACTAGAAGCAGGAAAAGTTTTTAGATTTGACCTGATGGATTTTTCCAAAATCTATTGACGCGGAAGCGGCTTCCCGTAGGGTAATTCAAAATTGTTTTTTTAATAACGCTGTTATACGAACATTGGCTCTTCACAATTGGAATCAAAATATGTCAGCAGATAAGGAAAGGGAGTTCAAGGAAAGGGAGTTTATTGCCAAATCCCCACCCAGATGGAGAGTAGTTTTAGCGACTTCCATTGCTTTAGCAACAGCACTCATTGGTGTTTACAGCTATTCACGATTGCGTCCCGATATTTCGCGATCGCCTATCCCTGTTACAACTCCTACTAGGGTAGCAATTACAGCTTTGGGAAGCATAGAACCCGAAGGTGAGGTGATTAAACTATCGGCTCCTGGTTCGGTTAGCGGTTTGCGAGTAGAAAGATTACTAGTAAACGAAGGAAATAGAGTAAAAGCTGGACAAATAGTTGGACTCTTAGAAGGTTACGTTCGCGCTACAGTTAACGTACAGCAGGCTTTAGATCAAGTTAGAGTTGCTCAAGCGAAATTATCCCAAGTACAAGCTGGAGCGAAAAGAGGAGACGTTGATGCTCAAAGTGCGGCGATCGCCAGCTTACAATCGCAGCTACAGGGAGAAATTGCCACAGGGAATGCTACTGTTGCACGGTTGCAGGCAGAGCTAGATAATGCTCAAACTGAATATAATCGCTACCAAAAGCTATATCAACAGGGTGCCGTTTCCGCTTCTGTCTCAGATAGTAAACGCTTGCTAGTTAGGACTTTACAGCAACAATTAAATGAAGCGCAAGCAGCCCTCAATCGTAGTGTTAATACCCTGCGAGATCAAATCAGAGAAGCCAGAGGTAAGTTAGATAGTATTCAAGAAGTGCGTCCTCAAGATATTCAATTAGCCCAAGCTGAAGTTAAAAGTGCAATGTCTGCTGTAGATCAAGCAAAAGCAGAGCAAGAATCAAGCATCCTTAAATCTCCGATCGCCGGGACAGTATTAAAAATTAACACTAGACCCGGAGAAGTAGTTTCCTCCAACGGAATCATGGAGATAGGTAGAACCAATCAGATGTATGTAGTAGCAGAAGTTTATCAGACAGACATTCAGAAAGTACGTTTGGGTCAAAAAGCCTTTATTTCCAGCACAGCATTTCCTCGCAAATTAAAAGGAACAGTTAGCGAGATTGGCTTACTAGTTGACAGACAAAGAATTCTCAACATCAATCCAGGAGCTGATACCGATAGAAGAATAGTTGAAGTCAAAATTCGGATTGACGAGCTATCAGATAACAAACTAGTCACGGGCTTGACCAACCTACAGGTAGATGTTGCCATTCAAATTTAAGCAAGAATGAATTTGAAGGATGAACTTGTAAATTGGGTATAGGGTATAAGTTAAGCATTGGACATCCTTAATGTAAAAGAAAGACTATTTTTTAGATAACAGCCACGACATATTATATTTCATCCTTCATTCTTCATTCTTTCGTGCTTCATACTTCCTAATTATCACTCGATCATCATGGCTTCAAAAACCCCTTTAGCATGGTTACAGCTAATACGAAACAAGTTTCGTTCTTTAGTTGCTGTAGCTGGTATCGCTTTTATTGTGATACTGATGTTTATGCAACTTGGATTTCAAGATGCTCTTTATAAAAGTGCAACTCAAGTGCATCGAAGTCTCCAAGGAGATTTATTTTTGGTTAGTTCTCAGTATAAAGCTTTAACTGCTACTCAAAGTTTTTCTCGGACTCGTTTATACCAGACTTTAGGATTTGAAGGTGTAGACTCAGTTACTCCAATTTATTTAGGATTTGCCAAATTAAAAAATCCTGAAACGGGAGAAAAATATTCAATATATGTGATGGGTTTTGAACCGGGGAAACCCACGATTAATTTACCAGGAATTCAAGAAAATATAGATAAACTAAAATTGTCTGATGTAGTACTATTTGATGAAAATTCTCGACCGGAATTTGGAAACGTTGCCATGCGATTTAAGCGGGGAGATATTGAAGCAGTAATCGAAATATTTCCCTTTGATTCACTAACAGGATATAGAGTTAGAGTCGGTGGATTATTTAGCTTAGGTCCTTCCTTTGGAGTAGATGGCAACTTAATTACTAGCGATACAACTTTTCTGCGGATATTTCCTAATAGCAGACCTCCAGACAAAATAGATATAGGAGCAATTAACCTTAGTCCAGGAGTAAATTCCCAACAAGTTGTACAAAAATTGCGAGATAGCTTACCTAACGATGTCCTAATATTTAATCACGAAGAGTTTATTAATTTTGAAAAAGAATATTGGGCTACTAGAACCCCGATCGGTTTTATTTTAAACCTCATGTTAACAATGGGTTCTGTTGTTGGTGTCGTTATTGTTTATCAAATATTATTTAGCAATATTGCCAGTCAATTAGTAGCATACGCGACTTTAAAAGCCATAGGTTATGCCAATAATTATTTATTAAGAGTGGTTTTTAAACAAGCTTTCATTTTAGCAGTACTCGGATATATTCCAGGTTGGATTATCTCTAAGTATCTCTATGAGTTTGCCATGAAAGCAACAAAATTGCCAATAGAGATGAGTTTTAATAATGCATTAATGGTATTGATAGCCACAGCTTTAATGTGTCTTACTTCCGGTGCATTAACAATGAATCAACTCCGTTCCGCTGACCCAGCAGATATCTTTTAAAGTTAGGAGTTAGGAGTTA
>NZ_JAYGHM010000024.1:0-633 GCF_034931125.1 Rivularia sp. UHCC 0363
TTGGCTGCTGCTAGGGAGATTCAGTCTGCGGAGTCTCGCGCCGATGCTCTAAGTAGTTTGGCTGGTAAATCGCCAGAATTGTTACCAGAGGCATTGGCTGCCGCTAGGGAAATTCAGTCTGCGGCACGTCGCGCCAATGCCCTAAGTAATTTGGCTCATGTTCTGCCAGAATCGTTACCAGAGGCACTGGCTGCTGCTAGGGAAATTGAGGATGAAGATTATCGCGCCAAAGCCCTAAGTTGTTTGGCTCATGTTCTGCCAGAATCGTTACCAGAGACACTGGCTGCTGCTAGGGAAATTCAGCATGAGCCTTATCGCGCCAAAGCCCTAAGTTGTTTGGCTGATAAATTGCCTCCTGAATTGTACAGTACGGCACTGGCTGCTGCTAGGGAAATTGAGGATGAGTATTATCGCGCCTATGCCCTAAGTTGTTTGGCTGATAAATTGCCTCCTGAATTGTACAGTACGGCATTGGCTGCCGCTAGGGAAATTGAGGATGAAGATTATCGCACCGATGCCCTAAGTAGTTTGACCGATAAATTGCCTCCTGAATTGTACAGTACGGCACTGGCTGCTGCTAGGGAGATTAGGGATGAGTATTATCGTGCCTATGCTCTAAGTAGTTTGGCTGAC